>CAYTOE010000028.1:2956-14806 GCA_964439255.1 uncultured Aquificales bacterium | reverse complement strand
CCTATGTGTATTGATGTTCACAAAAACATAGCAAAAATGCTTGGAATGAGTGAGGAACAGATAGAGGAAACTTTGAAAGGTGTAGATTATATAGATACATCTGAAGAAGAAAAAGAGTTGCTTAAATTCTGTATAAGAGCATCTAAAAAAGATAACTATAAAATAACAAAAGAAGATTTAGAAAAAGTTTTAGAATTAGGCTATACAACAAGTCAGATTTTTGAGGCTATAACAATCACAGCTTATTTCAACTATATCAACACCCTCTCAAATGTTTTTGGTCTTGGAAAATAAGGGGAGATTGCTTCCCCTTTATTAACAACTTTTTCACTTCAGTTAATTTAAAATATTCTAATGTTTTAAAAATGTTTAGGAGTACAGATGAAAGAAAGTCCTATTCTGTCAAATCAATGGGCTCTTGTACTTTTTTCTATACTTACTGTTTTTGTTTATATGTGGAATATATGGCTAAACGACCTGTGGATACCTAATGAGGCTTTTTATGGCGAATCTGCAAGAGAAATATTGGAAAATCACAATTTCCTTGATATTTATTACAACTACGAACCAAGATTTAACAAACCACCAATGACTTACTGGCTTGTAGCTTTTTCATACTTGATTTTTGGAATAAATGAATTTGCAACAAGACTTCCTATTGTCCTCTTAGCTTTAGGGACAAACGTTTTGACGTTTTTAATAGCAAAAGATCTTTTTGATAAAAAGGTAGCTTTTATTTCCTTTTTTGTAATGGCGTTTTCATTTCAATTTGTTATAAATTCAAGATACGCATCACCTGAAATTCCTCTAACATTTTTTTTCACCCTTACACTTTATCTGTTTTTGATAGGTTATAAAAGAAAAAAATGGCTTTATATCCTATTTTCCTACATCTCTTTAGGTTTAACCGTTCTCACAAAAGGGTATCCATATATTATAGTGATAGGAGGAATAGTTATTTTTTACCTCCTTATTGAGTCTAATTTTAAATGGAAAGAATTTTGGGAAAAATTTAAGTTTTTAAAGGTTCATATCGGTTTACCTGTTCTATTAGTTGTGGGATTTAGCTGGTATGTTTATATGTATCAAAAGTTTGGACAGTCTTTTTTAGATGTTACAATGGAAGAAACAGTTAAAAGAGCCCTTGGAAAAAAATCCACTGATTACTTTTTTTATCTAAAAGTTATTTTATGGGGATTTTTACCTTATTCTCTTACTTTTTACTATTTTTTTATTCGCTCTTTAAAAGAAAAAAGAAAGGAGCTTTCCTTTTTTATTTCATGGATTGTTGTTATGTTTGTTATTTTCACATTGGCAAAAGGAAAAATCCCTGTTTATATGATTCAGGCTCATGTAGCTATGTCCATTATAGTTGGGTATTATTTATCTGAATACAGACCAGAAAAGATTTTTGAAAAAGTCTTATTTTACCTTACCATTATAATTCCTGTAGTTATTATTACTTTTTTGAATGCAGGTTTAGTGTATTTCTTTAAATTAGATTATCTGTACTACATTCCTGTTATTTTTCCGCTTTTTTATCTAATCAGATATGAAGATGTTAAATTATCGCCTTTTATTTCTATTTTAATAACATTTTTTATACTATCTGTCTCCATTTTACCTGTTGTTGAAAAATACAGACCTTATAAAAAAATAGGTATGATTATAAATGACAATGTTCCAGAGAAAAATATTCCTCTTATAGTTCAGGATTATTTCTGGCACAATCTCCCATTTTATGCAAAAAGAAAAGTTCTCAGGGATTATCCGATAGAAAAAATCTTAGAATATGGAAAAAATAGGCCTGTTTTGGCTCTTGTAAATGAAGAAGGTATAAAAAAGATAAAAAATTCACAGATTTTATGGAAAGGAAGACTTTATAGAAAAGGTAGTGAATCGAGATTTGCAATTCTTTTAAAATATGTAAGAAAAGCTTTAAAAGGAGATTATTCAGGTTTTGAAACAAGGTATTTAATAATAAAAAGGTGAGGTGAGTCATGAGAGAAATAATAACGTTAAACGGTACAGAGGTTAAAGAGATTAAATTTTTACGTTCTGTTATGTATGGAGAAGGGGTTTTTGAAACATTCAGGTATAAAGGTAAACTTCCTTCAAAGATAGAAGCCCATTATAAAAGACTTTCTAAAGGTGCAGAGTATTTAAAGATACCGAAAATAACCTATGACGATTTCATTTACTATATTCAGGAAACAGTTTCTAAATGTGAAGAAAAAGACCTTTATATAAAAACAGTTCTTCTTCCAGAGGGACTACTTCCATATCCAATAGCGCCTTATGGAAGTAAACTAATGGTTATTGCAAAACCTTACCAGGAACCAAAGAAAAAAGAAATATCGCTTACTCTTTCACCATTTAATGTTCATAGTTCAGACCCACTTTTAAGATTCAAAACAACAAACTATCTTAGAAATATTGTTGCAAAAAGGTATGCTGTTGAAAAAGGGTTTGATGACGTTATTTTTAGGAATGAAAATAATGAGGTAACAGAAACAACAAATGCAAATATCTTCTGGATAAAGGGAAGATTTCTTTATACTCCTTCTTTAGACTGTGGTTTATTACCTGGTATAACAAGGGAATCTGTTATTCAGGAAGCTAAAAAACAGGGATTTGTGGTTGTAGAAGGTAGATTCTTTTATGAAGATGTAAAAAATGCAGATTATGTATTCGTAGCAAATGCTTTAAATGGTATAATAAAAGTTTCAAAATTAGATATACTTGCAAAATAAATAAAAAAATCAATTACTTGAGAGGAGGAAAAATCCTTGTCCCTGATAGTACAAAAATACGGTGGAACCTCTGTAGGTAGTATAGAAAGAATAAAAAATGTTGCAAATAAAGTAAAAAAAGCTGTTGATGCTGGACATCAGGTAGTCGTCGTTTCCTCTGCTATGTCTGGGGAAACAGACAGACTTTTAGGATTAACCCATGAACTATCTGCAAGGCCTGACCCAAGGGAACAGGATATGGTAGTATCCACAGGAGAACAGGTAGCAATCGGTCTTCTTGCGATAGCTTTAAAAGAGATGGGGGTAGATGCAATAAGTCTTACAGGTTGGCAGGTTCCAATAATAACAGATAATGCCCACACAAAGGCAAGGATAAAAAGGATAGATACAAACAGGATAAAAAAAGAGCTTGAAGATGGTAAGGTTGTTATTGTTGCCGGTTTCCAGGGGATATCAGAAGAAGGTAATATAACAACCCTTGGAAGGGGTGGTTCTGATACTACAGCTGTTGCTCTTGCTGCAGCTTTAAAAGCTGAGGTATGTGAAATATATACAGATGTTTCAGGAGTATTTACAGCAGACCCAAGAATTGTTGAAAATGCAAGAAAAATCCCTATGATTTCTTATGAAGAAATGATGGAAATGGCATCACTTGGTTCAAAAGTGATGCAGATACGTTCTGTTGAATTTGCTGCAAAATACGGCGTTAAAATACATGTAAAATCTTCATTTATTGATGAAGATGGAACATGGATAGTGGAGGAAAATGAAGAAATGGAAAGAGTTGCTGTTAGAGGCATAAGCCATGATTTAAAAGAATCTAAAATAACAGTTGTGAAAGTACCGGATAAACCGGGAATAGCTGCAAAACTTTTTAAAGCTTTAGGTGATAACAATATAGTTGTTGATATGATTGTCCAGAATGTGTCCCATGAAGGTCATACAGATATATCTTTTACTGTAAATAAGGTAGATGCGGATTTTGCAGAGGAAATAGCAAGAGAAGTTGCTAAAGAGGTTGGAGCTCAGGGTGTTGAAAGGGATGATAAAATCGCAAAAATCTCTGTTATAGGTCTCGGTATGAAGACACATTCAGGTACTGCAGGAAAGATGTTTGAAGTTCTATACAGGGAAGGAATAAATATATATGCTATCTCCACATCTGAGATAAAAATATCATGTCTTATAGATGAAAAGTACGCCGAGCTTGCGGTAAGAGCGTTACATGAGGCTTTTATAGAAAATATGGAAAATGTTGTTTTAGATTAAAAAGCCCCGGTTATGGGGCTCTTAAAGAATATACCTTGTTAAATCTTCGTTCTGTACAATATCTTTCAGTTTAGTTCTTACTAAATTTTCATCTATGATTATATGCTGTCCTTTCAAATCTGGTGCTTCAAATGAGAAATCTTCCATTATTCTCTCAAGAATTGTGTGGAGCCTTCTTGCGCCAATATTTTCTGTTTTTTCATTAACCTCTTCAGCTATTTCAGCTATTGTTTCTATAGCTTCATCTGTAAATTCAAGTTCAACACCTTCTGTTTCCATTAAAGCTTTGTACTGTTTTATAAGGGCATTTTTAGGTTGAGTTAAGATTTTTACAAAATCTTCCTTTGTTAGAGCCTGTAGCTCAACCCTTATTGGAAACCTTCCCTGAAGTTCAGGTATAAGGTCTGAAGGTTTTGAAAGATGAAAGGCTCCAGCTGCTATAAAGAGAATATGGTCTGTTTTTACAGGTCCGTATTTTGTTGAAACTGTTGTCCCTTCCACAATTGGAAGAAGGTCTCTCTGAACACCTTCCCTTGAAACATCAGGTCCTGAGGCAGATTGTTTACCTGCGACTTTATCTATTTCATCTATAAAAACAATTCCGTAGTTTTCTGCTCTATAAACAGCTTCAGAAGCAACCTCATCCATATCTATCAATTTTTCAGCCTCTTGTTGCTGGAGTATTTTTTTTGCCTCTTTTACTGTTGTTTTTCTTCTTTTTCTCTTTGTTGGTGCAAGATTTGAGAAAAGGTCTTTTAGCTGGTTTTCCAGGTCTTCCATTCCCGGAGCTATAACACCACCAACAACTGTTGGTTTCTCCTCAACCTCTATTTCTATAACCCTATCATCTAATTCACCCTTTCTTAGCATTTCTCTGAATTTTTCTCTTGCTGGAGATTCTTCTTCCTCAAATGTTTCAAAAGTTCCGTATCTCTTTACCTTTCTTGGAATGAGATAATCAAGAATTTTCTCTTCAGCTAACTTTTTTGCTTTTTCCTGTACCTCTTCCATTTTTTCCGCTTTTACCATCTTAAATGAGGCTTCAGCAAGCTCTCTTATTATTGATTCAACATCCCTTCCAACATATCCAACCTCTGTGAACTTTGTTGCTTCCACTTTTATAAAAGGAGCGCCAACAAGGTTGGCGAGCCTCCTTGCGATTTCTGTTTTACCAACACCTGTTGGACCTATCATAAGTATATTTTTAGGTATGACTTCATCCCTGAGTTCTTCAGGTAATTTACTTCTTCTCCATCTATTTCTTAAAGCAATAGCCACGGCTTTCTTTGCTTCTTTCTGTCCAACTATATATTTATCAAGTTCTGCTACTATCTGTTTTGGTGTAAGTTCTTCTCTTTTCAGCAAGATCTCCTCCTGTTTAAAACTTTTTCACTTATATATGCATAAATCTTTAATCTTCAAGTGTTGATAGGTCTCCAAGTTCAAGTCCAAGTTCTTTTGCTCTTAGAACCCTTCTCATTATTTTACCTGACCTTGTTTTTGGAAGTTTCTCTACGAATTCGATTTCTTCTGGTATAGCTATAGGTCCAAGAATCTCCCTAACTGTATTCTGAATCTCTTTTTTAAGTTCTTCAGAAGGTTCAACACCGACTTTTAGTACAACGAAAGCTTTTATTTTCTGTCCTTTTACAGGGTCTGGTTTTCCTATTACAGCAGCTTCTGCGACTTTAGGGTCTTCAACAATCGCACTTTCGACTTCCATTGTTCCTATTCTGTGTCCTGCAACAGAGAGAACATCATCAGCCCTTCCAACCACCATTATATATCCATCTTCATCAATAGCTGCAAGGTCATCTGCATTGTAAACATGGTCTATCTCTGTCCAGTATTTTTTGTACCTTTCTGGATTTCCCCAGCATGTTCTAAGCATTGAAGGCCATGGATTTTTGATTACAAGGTATCCTACAGTATTTGGTGGAAGTTCATTTCCATTTTTATCAACGATGGCAGCTTCAATAGTAAAGAAAGGTTTCCCTGCTTTTCCTGGTTTCATAGGATAAGAAGGTATAGTTGTTATCATATGTGAACCTGTTTCTGTTTGCCACCATGTATCAACAACAACACAGTTTTTTCTCCCAATATGTTCATAATACCAGTGCCATGCCTCAGGGTTTATAGGCTCACCAACTGTTCCTAATATCCTAAGTGATGAAAGGTCGTATTTTGCTGGGATTTCATCTCCAAATCTCATTAACATCCTTATAGCTGTTGGTGCCGTGTAGAAAACATTCACTTTGTATTTTTCAACGTACTCCCACCATATACCAGGATGAGGATATACAGGTGTACCTTCCATTATTATTGAAGTTACACAGTTTACAAGGGGAGAATAAACAATATAGCTGTGTCCTGTTATCCATCCTATATCTGCTGTGCACCAGTAAATTTCATCTCCGTGTAAATCAAAAACTATTTTTGCCGTGTAGTAGGTATTTACCATATACCCACCTACAACGTGTAAAACACCTTTTGGCTTTCCGGTTGTTCCAGAGGTATAAAGAATAAATAGAGGGTCTTCAGAGTCCATTACTTCTGGTTCACATTCTCCTCTATTTTCTTCAAGGAGTTTATAAAAGTCTATATATCTGTCTCCTTTTTCATGTATCCCTTCATTATCTCTATCCCATACAATTATATGTTTTACATAATCGAGGTCTTTTACTGCTTCTTCCACAGTTGGAAGTAAAGGGATTTTTTTACCTCTTCTTTTTGTATAGGTTGTTGTTATAACCGCTGAAGCTTTTGCGTCGTCTATTCTCATGTGAAGAGCACCTTCACTGAAACCAGCAAAAACAACAGAATGGATAACCCCGATTCTTGCGCAGGCAAGCATTGCAACAACAGCTTCTATAGAGTTTGGCATATATATGGAAACCCTATCTCCTTTTTTAAGACCAAGTGATTTTAATCCATTTGCAAAAGCATTTACCTCATCTAAAAGCTCTTTATATGTGATTTTTCTTTCATTTCCTTCTTCATCAACATATATGTAAGCTGTTTTATTTCCTTTCCCAGCCTCTATATGTCTATCAAGGGCGTTGTAAGTGATGTTAGTTTTTCCATTTATGAACCATTTTGCATGGGGAAAATCCCATTCAAGAACCTTATCCCATTCTTTGAACCAGTGGAGTTCTCTTGCGACTTTGTCCCAGAAACCTTCTCTGTCTTTTATAGATTCTTTATACACCTTGTCATAATCTTTAATCCAGGCTCTTTCTACTATATCCTTCGGTGGATATATCTTTTCCTGAACCTTAAGTAAAACTTCTGCACTTTCTTTATTATTTGCCATCACTTTTACCTCCAGAATTAAGTTATAAAACTATAAGATTAAATTACTTATATTTATTTAAACAAACAATAAATCTGATTTTTATGAGTTTGATTTCATTTCTCTATTTTTAAAGGCAGCTTCAACAAATGCTACAAAAAGAGGATGTGGGTTGAATGGTTTGCTTTTGAATTCTGGATGAAACTGGCATGCAACAAACCAGGGATGAGCATCATCCGGAAGTTCTACTATCTCAACAAGATTTTTAGCTTTATAAACTCCTGAGACAATCATTCCTTTTTCTTCTAAAATCGGTCTAAACTCAGGATTTACTTCATATCTATGTCTGTGTCTTTCGAAAATCTCTTTCTCTTTGTATATTTCATAAGCCTTTGTTCCTTCTATAAGTGTGCATTTATAAGCTCCAAGTCTCATTGTTCCACCTTTTTTGTCTATATTCTTTTGCTCAGGCATAAGGTCGATAACAGGGTAAGGTGTTTCTGGGTTAAACTCTGTTGAATGGGCTTCTTTAAGACCTGCCACATTTCTTGCAAATTCAATGACAGCAACCTGCATACCTAAACATATACCAAAATAAGGGATTTTGTTTTCCCTTGCGTATTTGGCTGTTAGAATTTTCCCTTCAACACCTCTTTCTCCAAAACCGCCGGGAACTAAAATTCCATCTAAATTACCTAACATCTCATCTACATTTTCTTCTGTTATCTCATCTGCGTTTATCCAGTGTAGATTTACCCTTAGTTTATTTGGAATCTGTGCATGAGTCAGAGCTTCAGATATACTTTTATAAGCATCTTTTAGCTCAACGTACTTTCCAACTATGCCAATATCAACAGTTTTCTCAAGTTTAGTTAAAACATTTACTATTTTTTTCCACTCTTTAAGCTGTGGTTCTTTGTACTCAAGATTAAGATGTTTTGCTATTACCTGGTCTAATTTTTCCTTTTTCAAAACAAGAGGAATTCTGTAAATGATATCAACATCAGGTGCTGATAAAACTGCATCTTCACTTACATTTGTAAACAGGGCAATTTTCCTTTTTATTGGTTTTGGTATGTTTCTGTCTGCTCTACATATTATTATATCTGGTTGAATACCAATAGCCCTCAACTCTTTTACTGAGTGTTGTGTTGGTTTAGTTTTAAGTTCACCTGCTACAGCTATATACGGAACGTAGGTTAAATGGATAAAAAGTGCATTTTCTTTTCCAAGTTCCAATCCCATCTGTCTTATAGCTTCAAGGAAAGGTAGACTTTCTATGTCTCCTACTGTTCCGCCTATTTCTATAAGTGCTATATCTGAACCTGAAGCAGCTCTTTCTATACTTCTTATTATTTCATTTGTGAAATGGGGTATGACCTGAACTGTAGCACCTAAAAATGCTCCTCTTCTTTCTTTCTCAAGTAATGTGTGGTAGAGCTTCCCGGAAGTTGTGTTGTTGTACTTTGTCAGTGTAACGTGGGTGAATCTTTCGTAATGCCCAAGGTCAAGGTCTGTTTCAGCACCATCTTCAGTAACATAAACTTCTCCATGCTGATATGGATTCATGGTTCCCGGATCTATATTTAGATAAGGGTCAAGTTTTAAGAATGTTATCCTGTATCCCATTTCTTCAAGGATTGTTCCGATACTTGCAGAGGTTACGCCTTTTCCTAAAGAAGATAGAACACCGCCGGTTATGAATATGAATTTTTGCAATTTTCCACCTCACCTAAAATTTTCATAAGGAAATATTATATCCTCTTTAAGGTGAGATGTACTGAAGCCTGAAAAAAAAATCCCCAAAACGGGGATTTTAGTATTTTAGATTTAAACCTGCATATAAACTTCTTCCTTCTGTAGCGTAACCATTAACAGTCTGGTAGTAAGTATCTGTAATATTGTTGAATTTAAGGTAAGCTGTGAGATTTTTGTATATATTCATATTCAGATATGCGTTTAAAACTGTGTAATAACCTGTTTTTGAACCATCTGTATCTTTTCTTTTTCCTACATAAAATCCTGTAAATCCTATATTTATATTTTCATCTGGATACCATACAACCTCAAATCCTATTTGATTTTGAGGTCTTCTTGGAAGTTTTGAACCATCCGATTTTCTTGTGTCTAAATAGGTATAACCTACTTTTAAAAATGTTTTTAACGGTTCAAAAAATCTTGAGTATGTTGCATCTATACCTTTTATTTTTGTTTTCCCTTCAACATTTTTGTACTTATAAGTGGAAAAATCATAATCTATCATGTCTCGTATAGAGTATTTGAAAAAGCTAATAGAAAACCCTTTATAACCTACACCTATATCCCACTCTATAGAGTTTTCAGGTTTTAGACCTTTATTCCCCCACCATGGATTGTAAAGCTGGTCAACCGTTGGAACATTGTAACCTGTTCCCCAGTTACCATTAATATAAAACTCTTTACTTAATAAATACTTTCCTCCTAATTTCCATGTTGTTTTATCCTTGAATGTACTGTAACTATCATGTCTTATTGATTGAGAAAGAATGAGGTTTTTAGCTCTGAAAACATTTATAGCGTAGTATCCGTTTTGATGGTAGAAGCCATTTAAATCTGTTCCTCCACTTTTATCATGTTTAAAATCAGCTCTTGTAAAACCAAAGTTTATAAAACCTGATGAGTAGTTATATCTGTCTTTAACTGTGTACTCCCTGTATTCCCCAGAGTACCCACCGTACTGACTTCTGTTAAAAACCGATTTTGTCCAGTATATCTGAACTTTGTTTTTTCTTATTTTTTTTGTATATCCAAGTTTGTAGAATTTGTAGGAACCATGGTTGAAATACTCAGCTGTGCCAAAACCGAAAGGGTCATCATAATCCTTTGCATCAACACCTGCACCAGCATCGTAATGATCAACCTCATCAATACTTTTAAAAACAGCTTCAAATTTATCATTTTCTGTTATATTCCAGCCTGTTTTGAAGTTAACAGTTTCATTTTTATAAGGGTCTCTTTCCCAGCCAATTTCATCCCATCTTTTCCCATAATCATGGTTTCCTTTTTTAGGTTCTGCTGCGGAAAAACCAGAAGTATCAAACTTATGAAATCCAAGCAATATATAACCTTTTCTGTTTGCAAAACTGATTGTTGTTCCATATTTTTTTGTGTTAAAATCCCCCACAAGACCGTCTATTTTTACATGGAACCCTTTTTCAGGGATTTTTGTAACTATATTAATAACACCACCAACAGCATCAGCACCCCATATTCCAGATTGAATGCCTTTTATTATTTCTATCTGCTGAATATCTTCCAACAAGAAATGTTGAAAATCTGCAGATATGTTTGGTGTAGTAAAATCATTAACTCTTATCCCATCAATAAGTGTTAATGTTCTTTTAGGGTCGTTACCCCAGAGATATAAAGATACAGTTTGTCCAAAACCACCATTAGAGGAAAATGAAAAACCAGCTTTATTCTGGATTATCTCAGTAAAAAAGAAAGGTTTTTTTTCCTTTATTTCCTCACCTGTAATAATATCAACCGGGGAAGTTACAAACTCCTCAGGAACATCTGTTTTATATCCAGATTCTACATTTAAAGAACCTATTTCGTAACAGAAAGCAGCCGGTGCAAAAAGAGATGTTAGTATAATTTTTTTCATTCCTAACCTCCTAAATGCTAATGCAAATGATTTGCAAAAAGTATATCATAAAACTTGACAAAATATAAAATGAAATTGAGATTTACTATTAAGGGATCAATAATCCAAACACAACAAAACGAATATGTTTAATAGTTATTATCAAAGGAGGTTATTATGTTTAGGAAACATTTTTTACTATTTGCAGGGCTGGCGCTATTTTCTACCGGAGTATCTCAGGCGGGGGGAATAAAGGATAAATTTATCTATACACCTTATATTGGTTATCACATTTTCAGCTGTAAAAGAGAAGGAAAAGTAGGAAACAATTTTTATGACCTGAAAGATACACTTGTTGGTGGTGCTTCCTTTGAAAAGGTGTTTACAAATTTTGGGATTGGGATTTTAGGTGATTACGGTCAATCTACTTTAGAAGGAACAAATGTTGACAGGGATTCTTATGACTGGGCTGTTTTTGGAAGTTACTATGAGAATGCAGAGGATAGATTAATACCTTTTGTTTCTTTAGGTGTAGGTGGAAACTTTATGAATCATAAAACCCTTACAGGCATTTTTGGTGCAGCAGGTCTAAGGTACGTGTTCAGTGATAACTTTGGATTAAAGATCGCTGTTCAGGATTTTTATTTATGGAAGGGACGTCACGATATTGTTCCTGTTTTAGGTCTGGACATTTTATTTGGTGGTGTTAGTGATTCTGATAGAGATGGAATTCCGGATGATAAGGACAGGTGTCCAGATACTCCAGCAGGTGTAAAAGTGAACAGTGTAGGATGTCCATTAGATACAGATAAAGATGGCGTACCTGACTATAAAGATAAATGTCCAGATACACCAAAAGGTGTTTCTGTTGACTTAAAAGGTTGTCCATTAGATTCTGATAAAGATGGTGT
>CAYTOE010000028.1:0-2856 GCA_964439255.1 uncultured Aquificales bacterium | reverse complement strand
AAGGTGTTTCTGTTGACTTAAAAGGTTGTCCATTAGATTCTGATAAAGATGGTGTTCCAGACTATATGGATAGATGTCCAGACACACCTGAAGGGGTTTCAGTTGACAAAAAAGGGTGTCCATTAGACTCTGACAGGGACGGTGTACCAGATTACAAAGACAGGTGTCCAGATACCCCAGCAGGTGTAAAAGTGAACAGTGTAGGATGTCCATTAGATACAGATAAAGATGGCGTACCTGACTATAAAGATAAATGTCCAGATACACCAAAAGGTGTTTCTGTTGACTTAAAAGGTTGTCCATTAGATTCTGATAAAGATGGTGTCCCAGATTATATGGATAGATGTCCAAATACACCTGAAGGGTATAAAGTTGATGAAAAAGGTTGCTTTGTAGAGGTTAAGCTTGAGGTTCATTTTGATTCTGATAAAGCTATCGTAAAGCCAGAGTATTATCCTGTTATTGAAAAATTCGCCAGGTTTTTAAAAGAAAATCCTAATATAAAGGTTGAGATACAAGGACATACTGATAGTACAGGTTCTGAAAAATACAATCTCATACTTTCACAGAAGAGAGCTGAGGCAGTTAAAAGAATATTAGTTGAGAAGTACGGTATATCTCCTGAAAGGATAATAGCAAAAGGTTATGGTGAGAGCCAACCAATAGCTCCTAACGATACTGAAGAAGGAAAGGCAAAAAATAGAAGAGTTATTGCCAAGATTATAAAGTAAGGGGTTGAAAGCCCCTTTTTTTAAAGGAGTTTGGCATGTCTGAAATCTTTAACACTATTTTTAACTACCTTATAGAGTACAGTGTCAGAATTGTAGGGGCTTTTTTAATCTTTTATATAGGAAGGATTGTAGCTAAAAAACTGACAGAACTTATAAGAAAACTTATGTCAAAAGCAAAATGGGATATTACCCTTGCAAAATTTGTTGGAGACCTGACATACGTTGGTCTTTTGGTTTTAGTTATAATAGCAGCCCTTGGAACATTAGGTGTTGAAACATCCTCATTTGTTGCTATACTTGGTGCTTTAACATTGGCTGTTGGTTTTGCTTTAAAAGACCAGTTTTCAAACTTTGGAGCAGGGGTTTTACTTTTACTTTTCAGGCCTTTTGAGGTAGGTCATTTTGTAGAAGCAGGTGGAACTGCCGGTGTAGTGGAAGAAATAGGTATATTCAGTACTAAGCTTAGAACAGGAGACAATCGTCTTATATATGTACCAAACTCAAGTATAATATCTGGAAATATAACAAACTACTCTGCAAAAGACACAAGAAGAATAGACCTTACAATAGGTGTTTCATACGAAGATGATTTGAAAAAAGTTAAAGAAGAGATATGGAATATTCTAAATGAGGATGAAAGGATTTTAAAAGACCCAGCTCCAACTGTAGCTGTATCTGAGCTTGCAGATAGCAGTGTTAATTTTGTTGTAAGACCATGGGTTAAATCCTCAGATTACTGGCCTGTTTATTTTGACCTATTAGAAAAAATTAAGTTAAAATTTGATGAGGCTGGAATATCTATACCTTATCCTCAAATGGATGTGCATTTGAAAAAGTGAAAGGGGGATGGTTTGAGAAAGGTTGTTTTTGTTGTATTGTCTCTTTTTAGTGTTTCTGTAGCTTCTGAAAATCATAAATGGAAAATTCATGGTGAGCTTTCTTATGTAAAAACATCTGGAAATTCAGAAACAGAAACTTTTGCTACAAAAATAGAGGCAAAAAAAGATGCTTTTATAAATAGGTACAATGCAAAGGCTGAGTTTCTTTATGGAAAAACTGATAACAAAGAGAATACAAATAAACTTTATCTTTTGGGAAGATGGGAAAGATTGTTCACAAAAAGAGCTTTTGGTTTTATTCAGGGGGATTATTTAAGAGACAGATTTTCAGGTTACAACTACAGAACTGTATGGGGTGCAGGTCTTGGATATGACATCATAAAAAGTGAAAAACATTATTTAAAAGGGTTGGCTTCCATAGGCTATACCTTGGAAGACCCTGAAAACAGAGGAAAAAATGATTTTATGTCAGGAAAGCTTGAGCTGTCTTATATCTGGAATATAAAGGAAAACTTAAGATTTAAGGAAGATTTAGACTACCTCCAGTCGTTCAAGGACAAAACAGTTTACTACATAAATTCCACAACAGGATTAGAGGTCAAAATAAATGCCCATTTCTCTTTAGGGCTTGCTTATAAAGTTAACTATCAGCACAGACCACCAACTCAAGGAATAGAGAAAACAGATACAACCTTCCTTACTTCCTTAGTGTTTGATTTCTGATTATCTTCTAAAAACGGTTCTGCTTAAAAGAATTTCTGTATTGTCTATCTCTTTACGTGCTTCATCAAAAGATATTTCCTGAAAGCATTTATATATATTTTCCTCATTATCTGTTGGAAACTCTAACAATTTTTCAAATATAACCCTATCAATCAGGATAGCTTTAACAAGACCAATTTTTATATTTTTGAAAGAACCATCTATTTTTTCTACGTCGTATAGCATATATACACTTTCTTTTAAATGAAGGTTCTGGCAGGATTTTGGTTTGTAAAATTTTCCCTTTTTCATCGTGCTTATTTAAAAGCCGGGCACCCCCTACCGGCGTAGGAAGACTGGCTTACCGTTGCTCCCTTCCGGGCCTGGCGGGGTTCACCAGCTCCTACCCGGAGGGACCCGGCTAATTTTATTCACTCTTCACTGGCGGATGGGGCGGGATTCGAACCCGCGGTACCGGGATTACCGGTACACAGCATTTCCAGTGCTGCGCCTTCGACCAGGCTCGGCCACCCATCCTCTTTTTAAAGCTTTACTATTATAAGCAAATTTATCTGATTTTCAAA
>CAYTOE010000027.1:0-15023 GCA_964439255.1 uncultured Aquificales bacterium | reverse complement strand
TTTTTAAAGAATATATATGAATCTTATGAAGACAGTTATCCAGAGCCTAAAGTATTGATACTGAACTTTCCAAACAACCCAACAACAATGACTGTTGATATAGAGTTTTTTAAAGAAATTGTTTCTTTTGCAAAGAAAAAAGGTATGTGGATTATCCATGATTTTGCCTACGCAGACCTCTGTTATGATGGTTATAAAGCCCCTTCAATACTTCAAGTTGAAGGCGCTAAAGATATAGCTGTAGAGACATACTCCTTAACAAAAGGTTTCTCTATGGCAGGATGGAGGGTTGGTTTTGTTCTTGGAAATCCAACCCTTATTTATAATCTGAAAAGGTTAAAAAGCTACTTAGATTACGGTATGTTTACTCCTATTCAGGTTGCAAGTATTATAGCCCTTGAAGGGGATTATGAACCTGTTGAAAAGGCAAGAGATACATACAGTGAGAGACTTGATGTCCTTGTTGATGGTTTAAATAAGGCTGGTTGGGAAGTTGAAAAACCAAAAGCTACTATGTTTTTATGGGCAAAAATACCGGAGGATTTTCAACATTTAGGCTCTGTTGAATTCAGCAAGCTTCTGCTTACAGAGGCTAAAGTTGCTGTTGCACCGGGAATAGGGTTCGGTGAACATGGAGAAGGTTATGTTAGATTTGCTGTTGTTGAAAATAAGAAAAGGATAAGACAGGCAGTGAGGAATATTAAAAAGTTCTTCAAGCAGTACAGGAAAGAAGCGGCTGTGGGTAAATGATTAAAGAGCTTTCAATATTAGAAGTTGAACATATCAGAAAAGCCTACAAAGAAAAGGTAGTTTTAGAGGATATATCCCTTACAGTAAAAGAAGGTGAGATTGTAGGACTTCTTGGTCCAAATGGAGCAGGAAAGACAACTACATTCAGATGTTTATTAGGTTTTTTAAAACCTGATGAAGGCAGTATAAAGCTAAATGGTGAGGATATAACAGCTCTTCCTGTTTATGAAAGGGCAAAGAAAGGTATTTCCTTTCTTCCACAGGAGCCTTCAATTTTCAGAGATTTAACCGTCTGGGAAAATATAGTAATGTTTTTAGAATTTCAGACATCAGACCCTATTGAAATAAAAGAAAAAGCTGAAACCTTGCTTAAAGATTTTGGTATATACGACCTTAAAAACCAGAAAGCTTTTACACTCTCTGGAGGAGAAAGAAGGAGACTTGAAATAGCCCGTTCATTGATAATAAATCCATCTTTTTTACTCTTAGATGAGCCTTTTGCAGGGGTGGATCCGGTTTCAGTTAAAGATATAAACCATCTTATAAAGGAGCTTGTAAAAAGGGATATTGGCGTTATTTTGACTGACCACAATGTTAGGGAAACGTTAAGGATAACAGATAGGGCATACATAATAGCTCATGGAAAAGTGATTGCTGAAGGGACGCCACAGGAAATTGTACAGGATGAAACAGTTAGAAAGATTTTCTTAGGTGAAGATTTTACCCTTTAGGTGTGAAATGGGAAAAAGAGTAAAGATAAAGGTTGAAAACCTTACAAAAAAGTTTGGAGATAGAGAAGTCTTAAAAAATATATCTTTTGATGTTTATGAAGGTGAAGTTTTTGTCCTTATGGGTGGAAGTGGTAGTGGTAAATCAACCACAATAAAACATATTATAGGACTTTTAACTCCAACTTCAGGCTCAATATACATAGATGGAACTGATATAACAAAACTTAGTAAAAAAGAACTCATTGAGTACAGAAAAAAGATGGGATACCTTTTCCAGGAGGGAGCTCTCTTTGATAGTTTAACAGTGTGGGAAAATGTTGGTTTTTACTACCTTGAAAATACAGATAAACCTGTAAAGGAGATAAGGGAGCTTGCCTCTGAAAAACTTTCTCTTGTTGGACTTAAAGGTATTGAGGATATGTATCCTTCTCAGCTTTCAGGGGGGATGAGAAAAAGGGTATCCCTTGCAAGGGCTATCTCTACAGAACCTGAAATTATTATGTACGATGAACCAACTTCCGGACTTGACCCTGTAACAAGTGCTATGATTGATAAACTTATACTTTCTTTGAGGGATAGTATAGGTGTTACATCGATTGTTGTTACCCATGATTTAGATAGTGCTTTTTCCATAGCTGATAGGATAGCAATGATTCATAGGGGTGTTATATATGCTATTGGAACACCTGAGGAAATAAAGAAAAGTCCTGACCCAATAGTTCAACAGTTTATAAATAGAAGGGCTGAAGGTCCAATAACAGAAGAAATTTTTAAAGAGATGGTAAAAAGTTAATCATTTTTAAATTTTTTAATATCAGACATATTCTGTATTTTTTTTGCTATTATTTCCTGTTTTTCTCTCAGTTTATCTTCTATTAATTTTATTTTTTCATGAAGAAAAACCCCTTCTTCCTTTGAAAGAGTTTCAATATTAAGAGACAAAAGTTTATCCATATATTTTTTGAAATTTTCAAAATTATCAAGCTCGATAGAGAGGAAAATTTTTTCTACTATTTCCTCTAAATTTTGCTTTCTATTTCTTCCCATGCTGATTTTAACGTTTCTAATATTTCTATTATATCTTCTAAAAGTTTTATATCATTTTTTGCATGGGCTAAAAGTATCTGTTGATATGAAAACTCATATAAATCCCTGAGATTTTGGGCTATCTCCTTTCCTTTTTCCATATCAAGGGATGTATTTAATGCAAGGATGATATCCGTTGCTTTTTGTATGTTGTTTACTTTACTTTTTATATTGTTATTTTTTATATCCTCAATTGCCCCTTTTAGGGCTAAAATGGCTCTATCATAAAGCATAACAATCTGTTTTACAGGTGAAGCTGTTGCAACATCTGTTTTTATGTAAGCTTCATATGGATTTCCCATATTTTAATCTCCTTACTGTTGTTGTTTTATTCCGAATACAGCTGACAATCTCTGTCTTACATCTTCCATCTGTGCCATGTACATTTGAAGAGCTATAAACTGTTTTTTCATTGTCTCAATCTCTTCATTTATTCTTTTTGTGTCAATTTCTATTTTTTTCTCAATGTTGTTAACCTGTCTGTCAAATGATTTTTCTTTTGATTTTAAGGGTCCTTCAGGGTCAATAGCAAAGTAAACATAATCTTTTAATGTTGTGGAAAGCTCTGATATTTTCGTTTTAAGCTGGTCTATATCACTGTTTATGTATTTGTCAAGCTTTTCAGAGTCTATAGATATATGACCTGTATCTTTATCAACATTAAATATGCCAAGTTCCATAAGTGGAAAAAGTCCTTTAAAAATCTGTGATCTCACAGACTGGATAGTTGAATCTCCAGAAAGGACACCGTTTTTGCCGGCTTTATTTTTTGTAAAATCAACTATCTGGTTGTACTTGTCTATCAGGTTTTGAAGGTTGTCTTTTAAGGGTTGATAATTTTTTGATATAGAAACATTTACAGGTGAAGATGTTTTTTTCTTAACCTCTATATTAACTCCGTCTAAAACGTTGTTAAACCTGTTTGTCTCACTTTCTACCGTTGTTCCGTATATTGATATCTGAGCATTTTGTGCTTGTTGAACATTGTTAAAACCGCCTATTTCATTTAATAAACTTCCTGCTCCTGTATTTGAATCTGATATGGAAACTGTTTTTGATGAACCTGTATCAAGGCCTTTTATCATAAGCCTGTAGTTTGTCCCATCAAAAAACAGAGATGCGTTTATGTTAAGGTTGTTGCTTTTAGCTTCACTGTTTATTTTATCAACTATAGATTGGAGGGAGTCAGTATTGTCATAGTTTATGTTTATTGAACCTGTATCGTAAGAGATTGTAATTGTTCCACTGTTTAAATCTGACATAGCAGCATTTTTATCGTTTTTTCCGCTATTTGACAACCAGACATCGTTCTGGGCAAGCTGGATAACAGATATATCCAAGTTTGATTCTGTAACTTTTTCAGGGTTTGTTATAGTTACATCAAGGACTGTTTCATCTGAAATAGAGACTGACTTCTCAGAAAAGAGGGAAGGTGATAATAGCTGGTCTAAAGTGTCTTTAAAACCATCTAAAAGATTGTAGTACTCTTTATATGCAGATTTTTTCTGTTTTATCAGGTTTTCTTTGTCTTGAAGAAAAAAGATTTGCTGACTCTTATAAAGCCTGAATTTGTCTAAAATTGGTTTATAGTCAAAATTACCAACAAGATTACTCAAATAAACTTCCCCAGCCATCACCTACACCTCTTTACTGAAAAGTAAGCCTACTAACTTGTCTATTTTTTTTGCTAAATCAAGTAGATATTCTGGTGGTATCTGTCTCACAACCTCGTTTGTCCTTTTATCTATAATTTTTACAACAGGCTCATGTAGGTCTTTATCTATCTCTATTTTTAGATATTTGTTCATATAATCAAATTTCTCTTTTATATCTTTGAATAAATTTTCTATCTGGTTTTTGTCTAATTTCTCAAGTTCCTTTTTTAACTGCTCTGGCTGATTTTCAACTGTATTTTTTTCATCACTTGCCAATTTTTGAGCATTCTGATACTGATTTTCAGCTTTTGAACCACCTTGAACCAATGAAATATCCATTAAGTTATTAATGGCTTTTATATCCATCTTTTACCACCTTACATTATTTTTAAAGGGAGGAAAACCTCCCTCTATAGAAATTATCTAATGAGCTGTAATACCATCTGTGGAACCTGGTTAGCCTGAGCAAGCATAGCTGTACCAGACTGCATAAGTATTTGATATCTTGTGAAGTTAGACATTTCTTTTGCCATGTCTACATTTCTAATTCTTGATTCAGCTTCTTGAGTGTTAATTCTTTGAGTTTCATTGTTAGATATTATTTTTTCAAGTTCGATCTGGTAAGAACCAAATTTAGCAGCCATATCATCAACAGCTTTGATTAATGCATCAACAGTTGAAACTGTAGCATTGGCGGCAGTTTGAGATGTAACATCTATACAATAACCAGTTTTTCCTATGGTTACCATGGATGCTTGAGTTGTTGATGTTCCAGCGGATGCTGCAGCTGTAGCTGTTGTTAGAACAAGTTCTTGATCTTTTCTACCACCGTAATGGATTGTAAATGTTGTTGTAGTTCCAGATGAGAAGATATTAAGCCCATTAAATTCAGTATCACTGAATATTTTTGAGATAGAATCCACAAGTTTATTTATATCCTGTTGAATTTGTCCTCTTGAATAGTCGTCTGTTGTGTTTGAAGCTTGAATAGCCTTTGCTTTAATATCATTTAAAATGTTATAAACTTCTGTTAAAGAACCCTGTGCAATTTGAGCTATAGAAACACCATCCTGAGCGTTCCTTGTTCCCTGTTCAAGTGAAATTGCGTAAGTTTTTAACTGGTCTGCGATGTAGAGTCCTGCTGCATCATCAGCAGCTCTGTTAATTCTGTGACCTGTTGCAAGTCTTTCTAAGGACTTGTTCATGTTGAACTCTGTTTTCTGCAGATTAGCATGTGTAAAATCTGCCTGATAGTTGTAGTTGATTCTTAAAGCTCCCATGCTTTAATACCTCCAATAAAATTTATTTTTGTTGTGTTTGATTATCGGAAGTGGTTTTATCTTTTTTAGTTATTTTGTAAAATTTTTTTCCAGTTTTTGGGCTTCTTTTTCAAAACCGTTCATTTTCAATAACTTATACAGTAGAGATATACCTTTTGGGTCTTTATTTCTCTTAGTATATTTAAGAATTTCTTCTAAAGCCTCTTTATTTTTTCCCTTTTTATGTAGGAGTAGTGATAAGTTGTAGGAAGTTTCAGAATATGAGGGATTATTTTCTTGAATTTTTCTTAGTACTTTTTCGGCTTTTACAATATCTGTGTCTAATAACAGTATTGCTAATTTATTTCCTGCAATAGGATCTCCATAAAGTTTATAAAGTTTATCTAAAACTTTTATCGCATTTTTTTTGTCACCATTTTTCAAAAAAACATTTGATAATAGAATCCCAAGATAAACACCTTTTTCTTTTTTCCAAAAGGATTTTAAGTGGTTAATATCTTTTATTTGAGAAGGTAATTTTTCATCTATAAGAAATTTTATATTGTGAGAGTAATCGGAAACTATATTTATATCTTTAGATTTTGAAATATGTGTTTTATCTATTAGATTTATAAAATAAATATACGAATTTATAGCTTTTTCTTCTTCTCCTCTTTTTTCAAGTAAAGAAGCTTTTATATAGTGATAATCCGGATAGTTTTCATCTAATTTTAGGGCTTCTTCAAGGTAATTTTGAGCTTTTTTGTATTCTTTTATATTTATAAGACTATTTAGTAGATATACATATATATGCTTGGTGAAAAGGCTATTTATTAGAGAGCTTTTCTTTTTGTACAAACTTAAAAACTCTTCTCCATATTTGATGGCATCATTCACAAATTTTTCGTTATAACTTGAATAAGCTGTATATGTTTGGGAAAGGTAAAAAAGTTTTATGAGATATTCTTCTATTTGGGTTTCTTTATTTATGTTTTTAAGTTCCTCTTTTAATAATTCCAAATTTCTTTTTAATTTTGTTTTCATTATATTTGGATTACTGTATCCGTAGTGATTTACATAAACAGGATGAGGAGGAGTTACAATATCCCCTTTTTCATTTACCAGTCTCTCATGTATTTTTCCAACCCATTTCAGTTCAGGTAATTTCTTCTGTATATGAACTGTTGAAGAAAAACTTATAATTTTTCCAGAATAATCTATATTCCTATATATAACCCTTATGCCATTGAATATGTTGTTTTTACTTGTAATATTTAAAATTCTTAAAAATCTCTCGTATTCTTTTTCTTCAAGTTCCATATCAGCATCAAAAAACCATATCCAGTCTCCTGAAGCTTTCTCAACTGCATAATTCCTTGCGTCAGCAAAGCCATTCCACTTTCTAAAAAAAACCTTACACCCATATTCTTTGGCTATTTCTACAGTTCTATCAGTAGAACCGGTGTCAACTAAAACAATCTCATCAAACTTTCCTTTTATACTCTCCAAAAGTCTCGGAAGATTTTCTTCTTCATTCTTTGCTATTATACACGCTGAGATTTTCATTTTCATCCTTTATTTGAAAAATATTTTTTAGATCTTTTTTAAAATTCTCATATTCTTTTTTTATATAACTTCTATAATCACGAAATTTTTCTACATTTGTTTCATAATTATATAAACATTCTTTGATTTTATTTAAAATATTAGGGATGTTTGAAACTTTTCTTTCGAATTTAAATTCTTCGGGAATAGGAACATCTTCTTGGAATTTTGCACTTCCTTTTTTTCCTACAATAATACAACAATTACATATTGCAGCTTCACGTGGTAATCTATCCTTTCCAGGATGAAAACCGAAATCTATGTACACCTTTGCTTTTTTCATTAAGGAAATAACCTCATTTCTACTCATATTTTCTATGGGTATAAATTTAATATCATTTGTTTTTTTTATTAATTTTGATGTAAAATTCAAACCTTTTTTAGGGTTATATAGGACAATATTTTCTTTTTTTAAATTGTCAGGATTTCTTTTAAAAAAATTCTTGTTTATATAATCTGATAAAAAAAACAATTTATTTATTCCTTTATTCTTTAGGTGTTGCTTTGCATAAAAAGACTGGACTAAATGGTAATCAACATTTTGTATTTCTGGTATTGATAAAATGTTTACTTTTTCTATATATTGTGTAACTAATTCTGCCAAGTCAAAAAAAATATTTTTTTTATACATGTTATTTAATTTATATGATATTTTTTGGGGAAATAAATTAGGTTCGTTTTTGAATAAAGATGCGTAAAAAAAATCTACACTAAGCCACCAAATAGCCTTTCTTATATATTTATATTTATTTTGAATTTTTATTAACTCATATAGTTCAGGAGCAATTATTAAATTTTTATAATCATCCTCTATATTATTTGTAAATAAAACGGAATATTCTTTAAATGCATTCGGTACAGGATCTTTGCAATTTTCAGGAACGTAATACATGAACGTATTAATTCCCAGATCGTTTTTTAGATGAAAACACAATTGATGAAGTAACTCAGTTCCACCAGTAGCAAACTTAGCTGGAGATATTATATATATTTTGCTGTTTTTATATATATCAATTACCATATAAATTTAAGCTCCTTGCGTATATTTTGTTCTTGTAATTTTATTTTCGAAAATAAACGTACAAATTTTATTTTTATTAAAGAAAAAAGACTATCTTACGATAATGTTTCTTTGAAATTCTTTATTGAGAAATAGAAATGGCAAAAATTAGCGTATTAATTCCGACTTATAATAGACCTCATTTCCTTGTTCAGGCTTTAGAAAGTGTTTTAAACCAAACGAGGTTACCAGATGAAATTATTATTGGGGATGATAATGTTGATAGTAACATCAATCATGAAGTACTTGAACCTTATTTGAAAAAGTATTCATTTATAAAATATATAAAAAATAAGGAAAAACTCGGAGCTGCAGGTAACTACAAGAACCTTTTTAAATTAGCTTCAGGTGATTATATAAAATGGCTTGCCGATGATGATATTTTAATGCCTTCAGCATTGGAAAAAGCAATTTATTATTTGGAAAAATATCCAGATGTTAAATTAGTTTCTTCAATTAGAGTTCCTGTTAATGAAAATTTGGAACCAATAAGTCTAAATCTTCCTAAAATTTCTGATAAAAATACTATAGTGGATGGATATGAAATAAATAAGAAAATGCTTATATCTTTAATGAATCTTATTGGAGAATTTTCTGTAACTCTATTTAGAAAAAAAGACATTAGTTTTAATTTATTTAAATTTAGAAATATTAAATTTAAAGCAAATAGTGATTGGCTTACCTGGTTAAAACTTTTGGAAAAAGGAAAATTAGCTTACATTTCTGAACCTTTATCATATTTTAGAGTTACAACAACACAAGATCAATATAATCCGGAAACTATTATTAATGGAAGTTATGAAGTTTTTAATTTTGTTTTCGATAAGTATTTCTCTAAAAAATACAACATTTCTATTGAGGAAAAAAAGGAACAAATAAAAAATTATATAAATAAGTATATAATACCTATAGTTAAATATAAGAACAATCCTAATTTTAGTGACAAAGTTAATAAGATTATAAAGAAGACATTTATAGAATCATCTAAGTATTTAAGTAAAAGAAAAAGAAAACCTGTTAGTATTATTACAGTGACATATAACTCTGAAAGGACTCTTGTTTCTTTTTTAGAATCTGTTTTAAGAACAATTAATCCTGATGATGAATTTATTATTGTTGATAATAATTCAAAGGATAAAACAAAAGATATTCTTTATAGTTATAAATCTAACAATATAAAGATTATTTTTAATAAAGAAAATGTGGGATATTCAAAAGGTATAAATATAGGTATAAAACATTCTAAGAATCCTTTTGTAATATTTCTGAATCCTGATACAGAAGTTTATGGTAGCTGGGTAGACACTTTAACAGCACATTTAATAGATGAAAAAGTTGGTGCTGTTGGACCTTTAACAACATATACAGTCCTAAGACAATATATATTTACTTACTTAGATAAAAGTTTAAAAGAATGTTTATCATATGAAGAGATTTCAAAAATAACTGAGTTTGTGAATAGAGGAAAATCTATAGAAACACCAATTTTAATAGGTTTTTGTTTAGCTACAAAAAGGGAAGTTTTAGATAAAATTGGATATATGGATGAAGATTTATTTTTAGGGAATGATGATTTAGAGTTTTCTTGGAGACTTAGGGAAAATGGATATAAGCTAAAAATTGCTTTAGATACATTCATTTATCATGAAGGACATGTTTCATTTAAAACAGAAAAGAAATCTAAAACAGATATTCTTGTACAGGATAGTACTAATAAGTTAGCTGATAAACTTATCAGATATTATGGATATGGCAACGTACCTCACCCTTTGGATTTATGGGAAATCTCCTGGTTTACACCTAAAGGTGAAAAATATAAATATATGTTTAAAATATTTGGAAGAAAGGGAAAAATAATTAACAATACAGATTTTAAGGATAAAATATCAATTATTCTTGTAAACTATAAAAACTCAAAAGATACAGCAGAAGCTGTAAAATCTTTGTTAAAACAAAATTATGAAAATATTAGTATCATTATTGTTGATAATTCAGAAGATGAAAATTCAATAGAAGAGCTTAAAACTTTACTTAAGGATAATAATCCGAAATTTTATACAGAGAATGATAGCAAAACAGTTAATTTAGAATTTAAGAAAGATATTACTGTTATCAGAGCAACTGAAAACAGGGGCTTTAGTGCTGGAAACAATATAGGGATAAAGGTTTCATTAAAAAATAAAGCAGATTATATCTGGATATTGAATAATGATACTTTGGTAGAAAAGAATACTATTGAAGAAATGTTAAAAGTATCTAAGGTTTATAACATTTCTGTTGTTACTTGCAAGATGAAAGACTTCAAAGAAAAAGATAAAGTTCAATATGATGGAAAATTTTCGTATATAACACCTATAGAAGATAAAGTTGATATTATTAAGCCCGTTTCTTTTCTATCAGGTGCGAATATTTTTGCAAAAGCTGAAGTGTTTGAAAAGATAGGTCTTTTAGATGAAGATTTCTTTTTATATTTTGAGGATAATGATTTTCACTATAGATTATTAAAAAATGATATAAAAGTAATTTATACACCTTTTACACATATATACCATAAAGGAGGAAGTTCCACAGGTGGCTATTTAAAAAATCCTCTATCAATGTATTACTTTGTGAGGAATATCCTCTTAATCAGAAAGAAACATAAACATTTTAATTATGAAGAAGCTTTTAAAGAAATAGAAAAGCAGTATGCTTTTAATTACAAGGACAAAATTATGTTAAAGTCAATTATTTTAGGACTGTACGATTTTATAAAAGGAATAACAGGAAGGAAAGAAAATCTTCTTGAAGAAATAAATAAGAAAATCAAGATAAAGAAAGTTAAAAAGGATGAACTTGATAAACAGAATATTGATACTTTATTTAAACTTTCATTTTCATATCCAAGAAATAAAGAATATTTTTTAGCTTTTTTAGAAAATATTCGTAAAAGTTTAACTTAAATGATTTACTTTTTTATTTTTAACTTTTTACGAACAGTTGTTAGTATAAAAAAATAAGGAGAGTGGATTGATGGAACAAAAGGTATCTGTCTGTGTGATAGAGAGAGGTTCTAAGGATTATTTAGAAAAAGTTTTTTCAGCTCTTGAAGAGAATGAGGAGTTTATAGAAGAGGTTATTTATACAGGAAAAGAGGAAGATATTCCTGATACAGATTTAGATGTAAAATCTCTTAATCTTTCTTCAGAAAATCAGGCTTTTCTGAGAAATCAGGCATTAAAGCATGTAAATGCTGACTGGATTTTATGGATTGATACTGCAACAGAGCTTGAAGATTCAACTATTGAGGAACTTTTTGATATTCTTGAGGAATATCCTGACGCAAATCTTATTTATACAAATGCTGTTAAGATTACAAAAGATGGTGAGGAAAATGTAATAAATTATGATAATCTTTATGAAAATAAGTACATTGTACTTCAGGGATTAACTGTTGATAAATACTTTCCTGAATGGGGTATCCTTACAAAGAAAGAGATTTTTAATGAAAATCAGTTTAATGAGGATTTTAAAGAGTATGAGTTTTATGAGTTCTTCTTGAAAAATTTGCAAAACCTGAAACCAGCTCTTTCTGATTTAAGTTTTATTAACTTTTATGAAGCAAAAACATTTATAGATACCTCCTATATGAGTAAGATTTTAAGAGACTTCATAATAGACAGGTATCCATTCGAAAAGCTTTTTCCCCATCTTAGCTGGGATGAGAATAAAGAAGTAGCCCAGTCTACAGCCTATACTATGATAGGTGATGCTTTAGCTAATTATCATGATTTGTACAATGCAACAGATTATTACAGAAAAGCTCTTTTATCATTCCATAACAAACATACATTAACAAAACTCATTAAATCTTACGTAGATATGGGGCTTTTTGAAAATGCAAAACAGCTTCTTTCCTCTGAACAGGGACTTACAGAAGAAGAGATAAAAAGTACAAAACAGGACATAGAAAAAATTGAAAAATTAATAAAAGGACTTGAAAAAGGAGTGGAAGAAGGAAAAATAGATGAGGTTTTGTACGCTTTAAATGATGTAATCGATATATATCAGGGAGCTCCTGTTTACAATATAGCAGGTGTTGTTCAGTTTTATAGAGGAGATTTAGAAGGCGCTTACAGATTTTTCTATAAAGCTGTGATTTTAAATCCTTTAGAAGAGGATATACTGAGAAATTTAACAGATGTTGCAAAACAGCTGGGGAAAGAGGAAGATGTTATCTCTTTAGTTAAAAGACTTTTGGATTAATTCTTTGGAAGAAAAATTCTGAAAGTTGAACCTTTGTTTAGTTCACTTTCAACTTCTACTTTTCCTTTGTGGGCTTCTGTTATATGTTTCACGATGGACAGGCCAAGCCCTGTCCCTCCAACATTTCTGCTTCTGGATTTATCAACCCTGTAAAACCTTTCAAATATAAGGGGAAGAGATTTTTTAGGGATACCTATTCCTGTATCTTTTACTTCTATAACTGCGTATTTATCCTTATAGTAACCGTTAACAACAACCTTTCCATTGTCTTTGTTGTACTTTATTGCGTTTTCTATAAGGTTCTTAAAAAGGATAGAAAGTTTATTTTCATCTCCATACACATAAAAATCTGTAGGTAGTCTGTTTTCCAACTGAATATTTTTTTCTTTACAAAGGGGAAGTAAATCTTCAAATAAAGAGTTTATAAAACCTTTTAAAGGTATCTTTCTTTTTATGATTTTATCTTCTTTTGATTCAAGTCTTGCTATTATAAGAAGGTCGTTTATAAGGCTGTCCATCTGGTTTAATCTTTTTTCTGCTATTTTAAGAAACCTTTTTTTGCTCTGCTCTTTTTCTTCCTCTTCTAACGTTTCAATAACACCTTTTAAAACAGCTATAGGTGTTTTAAGCTCATGGGACACGTTTGATACAAAATCCTTTTTTGCCTGTTTATAAAGTTCAAAAGGTGTTATATCTGTAAGATGTATAAATTTTTTCCCATCAATATGGTATATCTTTACTAAAAATTTTTTTTCACCTATCAGTATCTCTTCCTGTATATTCCTGTTATAGTCGTGGGAAATTATTGAGTAAAGGTAGTTGTCCTTTATTATATCTTTGAAATGTTTTCCCTCTCCATCTTTTATATTTAGCAATCTTTTAGCATAGTTATTTATATAAAGAACAGTTTTATCTTCATTTATTACTATTATTCCTTCATTTAAAAAATCTAAAAACTTTAAAAAAGTTTCTAAATCTTCTGTGTTTATTATCTGATTCATCTACTCAATCTCTTGATGTCTGAGCATTTTTCCTTCTTTCATATATATAACTTCTTCAGCAAGGTTTGTTGCTATATCTGCAACTCTTTCAATATTAGAAGAAACTGTTATTAATCTTATACCAACCTTTATTTTTTCTGGGTCTTCTACCATATATTTGTACAGTTCTTTTATTATCTTCTGATTCAGTTCGTCAACTTCATCATCTCTCTGAATTACGTCCCTTGCAAGATTAGTATCTAAAGTTTCTAAAGATTTCACAGCATCCCTGACCATCCCAAGGGTTATTTCTGTCATTTTTGGAAGGTCTATGTACTCTTTCAGTTTAGGCTTTTCAATTATCCTTTCAGCCTGTTCTTTTATATTTTCTGCATGGTCTCCTATCCTTTCTAAATCCCTGTTAACAAATAAATCCATAACAAGCATTCTTAGATATTTAGCCTCAGGCTGAAATCTTGCTATTGTTGTTATTATCAGACTTTCATTTTCCACTTCCATTTTATCAACTTCATTTTCAAGTTCTTCAACGATTTTTAGATATTTACTGTCATGCTCTATTATAGCCTTGACAGCATTTTCTATCATTGTATCTGCAAGTTCTGCCATTTTTATAAGTCTATCTCTAATCTCTTCAAGTTTTGGCTTTATTAACATTTACTCCTCCTTTAGCCAAATTTACCACTTATATAGTCATCTGTGAGTTTTTTGGAAGGTGATGTGAATATAATATCTGTTTTATTGAACTCTATAAGCTCTCCCAAATACATAAAAGCTGTGTAATCAGACACCCTTGCTGCCTGCTGCATGTTGTGTGTAACTATTATAATGGTAACTGTATTTCTCAGTTCAACAACAAGCTCCTCAATTTTAGATGTGGAGATAGGGTCAAGGGCTGAAGTAGGTTCGTCAAACAGAAGTACTTCTGGTTCAACAGCTAAAGCTCTTGCTATAACAAGTCTCTGTTGCTGTCCACCTGAAAGACCTGTGGCAGGTTGATTCAGTCTATCTTTTACTTCATCCCAGAGTGCTGCCTGCTTCAGTGCTTTTTCAACTCTACCTTCAAGCTCAGATTTATCCTTTATTCCCCTTAGCTTAAGTCCATAAGCAACATTATCAAATATACTCATAGGAAATGGTGTAGGTTTCTGAAAAACCATACCAACCTTTGTTCTCAGTTTTATAAGGTCATATTTATCTGAAAGAATATTTTCACCATCTAAAAGAATCTCACCTTTATATCTGTTTCCAGGGTAAAGGTCATGCATTCTGTTAAAACTTCTCAAAAGTGTTGTTTTTCCACAACCTGAAGGACCAATCAATGCTGTTACTTTATGTTCATAAACAGGCAGTGTTATACCTTTTAATGCAGGTTTTTCTGAACCGGCATACCAGAAATGTAAATCATTGACCTTTATTTTTTCCTTTTCAGGCATTTGAGCCTCCATTTATGTAAAATTAACCACTTTGAGACTTTTAATATACCAGATTTTAGGCTAAATTTTATAAAAATTATAAAAAAATCAGGAGGAGCACAACAGTTGTTATAAACTGTAAAGAACTGTAAGATGAACAAGAGGCAGTAAAAAATGATAACCCTACACTGCAAACTAACTTTTGAAAACGGGAAAGAC
>CAYTOE010000026.1:0-15174 GCA_964439255.1 uncultured Aquificales bacterium | reverse complement strand
GTTACAGTTTTTGCAAGGTTTCTTGGCTGGTCAACATCCTTTCCAAGAAGTGTGGCTATATGGTATGAAAGAATCTGCAGAGGAACAACTGTAAGTATAGGGTATAAAACATCTTCTGTTTGTGGTATGTATATGACATCCTCTGAAAGCTCTTTTATCTTTTCATCTCCTTCTGTTGCTACAGAAATTACCTTTCCTTTTCTTGCCTTTACTTCCTGAATATTTGAAAACATCTTTTCGTAAAATCTGTCTTTTGGCACTACAGACACAACAGGAAGTTTTTCATCTATCAGAGCTATTGGTCCATGTTTCATCTCTCCAGCAGGATACCCTTCTGCATGTATATATGAGATTTCCTTCAGTTTTAATGCTCCTTCAAGGGCTATAGGATAGTTTATATTCCTGCCAAGGAAAAGAAAGTCTGTTGCATTCATATATCTGTAAGCTATATCCTTTATCTCATCATCCTTTTTCAGTATCTCTTCTACTTTTGATGGTATACGAAGAAGAGCTTCATACATTTTTTCATAATCTTTTTCTGAAACAGTTTTTCTTTTTAAACCTGCCTCAAGGGCAAACAGTAAAAGAGAAACAAGCTGGGCTGTAAATGTTTTTGTTGCGGCAACTCCTATCTCTGGACCACAGTAAGTATATAAAACATAATCACTCTCCCTTGACAGAGAACTTCCTACAACATTCACAAGTCCTATAGTTTTTGCTCCTTCCTCTTTTGCATCTAAAAGGGCAAACCTTGTATCTGCTGTTTCTCCTGACTGGCTTATTCCTAAAACTGCTGTCTTTTCATCTATTATTCTGTCTCTGTACCTGTATTCTGAAGCATAATCAACCTCTACAGGAATTCGGGCAAACTTTTCTATCCAGAACTTTCCTACAAGTCCTGCGTGGTAAGATGTTCCACAGGCTATTATATAAAGCCTGTTTATATCTTTTAGTGTCTCAAAAAGTTCTTCATTTTTCGAAGAAGAAAATCCTGAAAGGGTGTCAGCTATTGTCCTTGGCTGTTCGTGAATTTCCTTCTGCATAAAATGTTTATATCCACCTTTTTCAGCAACAGAAACGTCCCATGTCACATGTAGAGGCTTTTTTTCTACTTTCTTTCCTTCAAGATTGTAAACCTCAACTTTATCCTTCGTTATAAGAGCAACCTCACCATCTTCTAAAACTATAAAATCTTTTGTGTATTCAAGAACTGCAGGTATATCTGAAGCTATAAAGTTTTCATCTTTTCCAAGTCCTATTATAAGAGGGCTTCCCTTCTTTATTGCTACTATTCTGTCAGGTTCTTTTGTTGATATAATTCCAACTGCATAAGCTCCCTCAAGTCTTTTTGCAACTTTAAGGGCTGTTTCTAAAAGGTCTCCTGTGTATAAATCCTCAAGTAAATGGGCTATTACTTCTGTGTCTGTTTCTGATTTGAATTTGTAGCCTTTTTTTATAAGCTCCTCTTTTAGCTCTATGTAATTTTCTATAATTCCGTTATGGACGATTGATATTATTTCAGACTGACTTGTATGGGGATGAGCATTTTCAATGGTTGGACTGCCGTGGGTCGCCCAGCGCGAATGACCTAAACCTATATGTCCTTCTATCTTTTTTCCCCAGAGATGTTCCTGAAGGTCTTTTATCTTTCCTACCTGTTTTTCAACTATTATTTTACTGTTTTCTTTATCTATGACAGCTATTCCTGCAGAATCGTATCCTCTGTATTCAAGCCTCTGTAAGCCATATAAAAGAACAGGAACAGCATTTCTTTTACCTATATAACCGATTATTCCACACATGATAAACCTCTAAATCCCCCTCTTAGTTTATAACTGTATTATAATAAAAATTTTCATAATTTATTTAAAATTTGGAGGAAAAATGCTCCCTGAAAATGTTAAAAAGCAGGTTGAAAATAAATTCTCAAATCTTATCGACCCAGTTAAGCTAATATTAAAAAAGGATGATTCAGATATATCAAAAAAGGCAGAAGAGTTACTTAAAGAAATTTCATCTTTAAGTGATAAGATTTCATTTCATATTTTAAATTCATTAAAATGTCTTGGTGTTCCATGTATATCTATTCAAGGTGAGGAAAAGGATTTTGGAATCAGGTATATGGGTGTACCGGAAGGTGGAGAGTTTAATGTTTTTATAGACACTATAGAGATGGTTTCAAGGAATGAGTACCATCTTACAGAAAGAACAGTTGAGTTTATAGAAGAGATAGATAAACCTGTAGATATTAAAGTTTTTGTTACAACCTCCTGTGGCTGGTGTCCGCCAGCCATTTTGAAGGCTTACAGTTTTGCCCTTGCTTCAGATTTTATAACAGCTACTGTTATAGACTGCTATGCTTTTCCTGAATTGGCAACAAAGTACAACGTTGCTGCTGTTCCCAAAATTGTTATAAATGACAAAGCAGAACTTATTGGAAACAGAGATGAGAACGAAATTTTAGGGCATATCTTCTCAACATTAGGGTGAAAAAAGTGAAAACTTTAGCTGTACTTGGTTCTACCGGATCAATAGGAACTCAAACGTTGGATATTGTAAGAAAATATCCAGATAAACTTAAAGTTAAACTTTTAGCAGCATCTAAAGTATCAGATAAACTTCTGAAACAGATTAAGGAATTTAAACCGGATTATGTCTATACAGCAGAAAAATCAGACATTAAAGGTATAAAGTACTTATGGGGAGAAGAAGGTTTAAAAGAGCTTGTAAATATTGATATAGACTTATTTATAAACGGTATAGCTGGAATAGCAGGAATAAAACCAACATATCTTATTTTAAAAGCTGGAAAAAAGCTGATAACAGCAAATAAAGAAGCTATCATCTGCCTTGGAGAAATACTAAAAGATAAGTATTTCTCTATTTTTCCTATTGACAGTGAACATTCAGCTATATTCCAGTGCCTTCTCACAGGTAAAAAAGAAGATGTTGAAAGAATTATTCTCACAGCCTCAGGGGGACCATTCAGAGAAAAACCAAAAGAGGAGTTTGATTCCATAACTGTTGAAGATGCTTTAAAACATCCAAAATGGAAAATGGGAAAAAAGGTAACAATAGATAGTGCAACACTTATGAATAAAGGTCTCGAAATTATAGAAGCCCATTATCTGTTCAATATTTCATACGAAAAAATAGATGTTGTTATACATCCAGACAGCATTGTACATGGACTCGTTGAGTTTAAAGATGGAACAGTAACAGCTAATCTTTCTAATCCAGATATGAGAATACCTATAGCTTATGCCATATCTTATCCTGAGAGATGGGATATTAATGTTAAAAAGCTATGTTTATGGGAAATTGGAAATCTATCCTTTTACAGACCTGATTACAGTAAGTTTCCTTTGCTTAAAATAGCAAAAGAAGCAGGTAGAAGGGGAAGTTTTTACCCTACTGTTTTAACAGTTGCAGATGAGCTCGCTGTTAATGCTTTTTTAAATGGAGATATTAAGTTCACAGAAATTCCAGAAATTGTTGAGAAAATTCTAAATGAGTCTAAATTTGATAAACCAGTAAGTTTAGAAGACATTATGTTTATCATAAAAGATACAGAAAGAATATTTAAAAATATCTATTCAAAAAAATGAATTTTCGGAGGCATAGGTGATAACGATAGTGGCTTTCCTTATTATGTTAGGTGTCCTTATAACAATACATGAATTTGGACACTTTATATTTGCAAAAATGTTCGGTGTAAAAGTGGAAACATTCTCTATAGGTTTTGGACCACCTATTTTTAGATGGAAAGGTAAAGAAACTGTTTATCAGATAGCTGCCATTCCCCTCGGTGGATACGTAAAAATGTACGGTGAAGATTCAATGACAGAACCTGTTCAGGGTGAAGTTGATAAAAAAGCCTTTGAAGACCCTCGTTCTTTTCATGCCAAACCAAGATGGCAAAAAATGCTAATTGCTTTTGCAGGACCTTTATTCAATATAGTTCTTGCTATTTTTCTTTTTGCTGTTGCCTACATGATAGGAATTCAGCAACCTAAATATCTGAATGAACCTGTTGTGGTTGGTTATGTTGAAAAAGGTTCTTACGCGGAAAAAACAGGAATAAAACCATTCGATAAAATTCTTTCTATAGATGGAGAACCTGTAAAAAACTGGAAAGATTTTACTGTAAAAGTTGGAATGAAAGCCGGAAAAACTGTTGTTTTTGAGGTTCTCAGAGGAAAAGAAAAAGTTAATATCTCTGTAAAGATACCTTCAGACATAACAAAAGAAACAATAGGTATTTCTCCTGTTCTTCCTGCAAAAATAGGAAAGGTACTTCCAGATTCACCAGCAGAAAAAGCAGGTTTACAGGTAGGAGATGAGATTGTTGGTATTAATGGCAAACCAGTTAAATCATGGTTTGAACTTGTTGATATACTGTCAAATATAAAGAAAAAACAGGATATATCCCTCCTTGTTAAAAGAAATGGAAAAGTTTTTTCTGTTATTGTTAAACCTGAGTATAATCAACAGCTAAAGAAATACGTTATCGGAGTATCTCCATTAATGGAGACAACAACTATAAAATACGGTTTCTTTGAAGCTTTTTCTAAAGCTATTGATAGATCTGTAGAGTTATCAGCAGCACTTTACAAAGTTATAAAGGGTCTTGTAACAGGGGAAGTATCAATTAAAACCCTTGGTGGACCTATAGCTATAGCAAAATTCTCAGGTCAGGCTCTTGAGGCTGGTATAGCAACATACCTTTTCTCAATGGCATTTATATCACTTCAGCTTGGTTATCTAAATCTCCTTCCAATACCTGTTTTGGATGGAGGACTTATACTGATACTTCTTATCGAAAGTATCATAAGGAGACCTTTACCTGAAAAAGCTAAAGAATACCTTGCATATATCGGATTTGCTTTGCTTGGAACCCTGATGATATTTGTCATTTTTAATGATATTATGCGGGTTTTACAATAAAAATCTATCCACGAAAATCAGGAGAAACAGATGGCAACAAGGGTTGGGATTATTGTGCTCAGTGGAACACTTGACAAAGTGATGCCGGCTTTCATGCTTGCTACAACAGCCGCAGCAATGGGAATGGAAGTAGGGATGTTTTTCAGTTTTTACGGAATAAATGTTGTACATAAAGAAAAGTACAGAGATTTAAAGGTTTCTCCTGTTGGTAATCCAGCTATGCCTATGCCTTTTCCTGTTCCGCAGATACTTACAGTTATGCCTGGAATGGTTGATTTTGCAACTAATATGATGAAAAAAATGATGAAAGAGAATAAAGTCCCTTCTGTTGAACAGTTAATTGATCAATCCCTCAGTCTTGGTGTGAAAATGTACCCCTGTAAAACAGCTATGCAACTTTTCGGATACAAAAATGAAGACCTGATAGAAGGTCTGGAAAAACCTGCAGGAGCTGCAACATTCCTTAACTTTGTAAACGCAGGAGATAAATCAATAGTTATGAATTTTTAATCCATAAACTCTTTTAAAAATTCCAATATCTGAGGTACAGGAGGTAAATCAACCCAGTAGAGACCATCTTCATGTTCTATATGGATATACTTTCCCTGTTTCCCTTCTTTGACTGATATTTCTGTTAAACCTTTAGAAAAATACCACTCTATGTAATCTGTCGGTGCTCTCATATGAAGCGTAAAACCTCCTTTTCTTTTTGTTATTTTTTCTAAAACAACAGGTGATTTATTCAAAACATCCTCATCCATCCATTCATCACTTAAAACATCAACAGCCACACCTTTTACATTTATTTTTAACTCTTCCAAACTCTACCTCCTCTACTTTATTATGAACATTATAATTGGAACTGTAACAAAACTTAATATGATACCTAAACCTACAGATGATACAGCAAGGTCTCTATCAAGTTTTTCATTTATGACAAATATAGATGCTAAAACCATAGGGGGCATAGCAACTTCAAGCACAGTTGATTTCCATTCCATTGAAATCTTAACATTTAAAATTAAAAGTGCCAAAATCAATAAAAAAGGTGCAACAAGCATCTTGATAAACAGAACCACAGATATATCTCTTATTCTTTCTTTTACAGAAGAAAATTTTAAATTAAATCCTACAGAAAAAAGAGCTAATGGTATTACTGTCATTCCAAGTGTATTTAGTGAAGATAAAATAAAGTCAGGTAGATTTACAAAAGGTTTAAGAAAAAAAGATAAAATCAGTGTTATAAAAGGTGGGAATGTAAAAATGCTTTTTAAGTCTATACTTATTTTCTTTTTTCCATGACCATAGGCGAGTATAAAAGGTGATAAAAGGGAAACAGACAAAAAAGAGGCGAGCTGGTCATATACAACAGCGTACCTTAAACCTTCTTCACCGTTAAAAGCCAGCTGGAAAGGAAAACCAAGAAAAGATGTATTTCCAAAAGTTGACATCATAATAAAAGATGCCAGCTTTTTATTATCAAAATTTAATCTTTTTCCAACTAAAAAAGAGAAAAAAATCAGAAAAATGGTTATCAACCATCCAGAAGTAACAATGTACAGGATAGATTTTTCAACTTTTAGATGGTAAACGTTGTATACAACAAGGGCAGGAAAAGCAAAATAGACTATGAACTTTATCAGTACATCAGATGCATTCTCCTCTAAAATATTCTTTTTTCTCGCTATATATCCGATAGAAAAGAACAGAACAACAGAGAACAGATTCTCTATCATCTACTTCATTTCCTGAAATAGGCTTTACAGTAATTGTGGACAGAATAATCAGATAGAATTTCTTCTTCAGAAAACCATCTAAATTCTGAATGCTGTTCATCCGGTTTTATGTCTGTATGATTTATTATTATCTCATAAGCATTTACTATGTAATGAGTTCCTACAGATTCATCAAAGTAACTATCCTCGTAAAAATGTTCATAAACACCTAAAAATTTGGCATCTTTGATATTTAACCTGACTCCAAGCTCACTTTCTGTTATTCTTTCAAAAGCTTCCGATATTTTCTCATCTTTAAATATTCTTCCTCCGGGAACAAACCAGTAACCTTTTGCAGGTCTATTATTTCTTAAGCCTAAAAGTACTTTTTTATCCTCTTTTCTCCTTACTATAATATCTATTGATACAAGGGGTGTATTTTTTATTATGCACTTCAGGATTTCTGGTTCAATCCATCTTTTTGTTACCATTATGACCTTCCTCATTTACATAACTTATTGAAAATTTTATATTTTTGCATATATTAAGCTTTGCTTAGGATAGCCAGTGGGAAGCAGTTAGGTGGTTAAAAATCTAACTGCTGCTGCAGTCTCAGCTGTGTTTCCTCTCATGGCCCTCCTAACCTCCTATTTCTGGCGGTATCTTCGGATACCGTCCTTTTTTATTTTTAAGGTAGTCCTAAAACTTTATGACACTGAGGTATTATTCTGCTTTCTATTCCCTTTTCGAGAAGCTTTTCCTGTAAATCAAGGGCTTTAAAAACCATCTCCTTTAAATTACTTTCTGGTTGTAGAATCACAGTTTTTTTTCTTACAACTTCTAATACATCCTCTCTATAAATATCCTCAAACTTTATGAAATTATCAACTACAAACTTAAGCTCTGATATATAAGGAAGGAGCTCTGGATGGATATAGTAAGAGATAGGTTTTGGTGAACACACAATAAAGAGATTTTCTGAGAAAATATCCTTTATTCTTTCATTCCAGAGGGTTCCATTTGTTTCAACTAAGATTCTGTATCCATTATTTAAAAAAATCTCCAGTATATCAGGTAATTCTTCTGTTAAAAAAGGCTCTCCACCTGTGATACAGAGTCTTTTTAATCCAAACTTCTCTACACTATTGAATATCTCTTCAATTGTATATTCTTTATAACTTTTACCATCGTATGAATAAGGGGTATCACACCATGGACATCTGAGGTTACATCCCTCTAATCTTATAAAGGAGACAGGAAGACCTACCCAGCTTCCTTCTCCTTCAACAGTTTTGAATATCTCTACAACTTTTATTTTCTTTTTTTTACCATTCTCTACCAAATTTTTATTCCTGTTTTTCAGCCACCATTTCATAAACTTCTATAATATCTCCCGGTTTTATATCATTGAAATCTTTCAGTGTTAATCCACATTCGTAACCTTTAGCAACCTCTTTAACATCTTCCTTAAATCTTTTTAATGAGCTTACCTCCCCATCGTAAATAACAACGCCATCTCTAACAAGTCTTGCTTTTGCATTTCTTCTTATAACACCATCTGTAACGATACAACCTGCAACTGTTCCAACGCCTTTAACTCTGAATATCTGTTTAACCTCACATGTTCCAAGTAAAACTTCTCTTTCAACAGGCTCAAGCATTCCTTTAAGAGCTTTCTCAAGGTCATCAAGTACATCGTATATAATTCCATAGATTTTTATATCAACCTGTTCCTCTTCTGCAGCTTTTCTTGCAGCTGCATCTGGTCTTACATTAAATCCAATAATAATTGCATTTGAAGCAGCGGCAAGCATTACATCACTTTCTGTTATGGCACCAATTCCACTATGGATAATATTTATTTTTACATCCTCAAATTTATCAGAAAGCTCTTCTATAGATTTTATAAGAGCTTCTAAAGAACCCTGAACATCAGCCTTAAGAATAATATTTACCTCTTTTGCACCAGCAAGATTTTCAAGATGCATTCTTGTTCTTTTTGCAAGAAGCTCTTCTTCCCTTTTCTGCTTTCTCATTTCTGCAAGCTGTCTTGCTTCCCTTTCGGTTTTCTTAACTATGAATTTATCTCCTGCATTTGGCACTTCATTAAAGCCCAATACCTCTACTGGTGTTCCTGGTCCTGCTTCCTTTAGCTGATTTCCCCTTTCATCAAACATGGCTCTGACTTTTCCCCATGTGTATCCCGCTACAAAGTAATCTCCAGAGTGTAAGGTTCCACTTTCTATGAGAACGGTTGCAACAGGACCTCTTTTAGGGTCTAATTTTGATTCAATAACAGTCCCAACAGCAGGTTTATTAGGGTTTGCTTTTAGCTCTAACAGTTCAGCTACAAGGAGTATATTTTCAAGAAGCTCCTCAACATTCTGACCTGTTTTTGCTGAAACAGGAACCATTATTGTATCTCCGCCCCATTCTTCTGGAATAAGTCCATACTGGGACAGTTCCCTTTTTACCCTTTCAGGGTCTGCACCTGGTTTGTCTATTTTGTTTATCGCAACAATAATAGGAACACCGGCATTTTTAGCGTGATTTATAGCTTCTATTGTTTGAGGCTTAACTCCATCATCAGCGGCAACAACAAGAACAGCTATATCTGCTACTTTTGAACCTCTTGCTCTAAGGGTTGTAAATGCTTCGTGACCAGGTGTATCTAAAAATGTTATCTCCTTTCCATTCGGAAGTTTTATTTTATATGCACCTATATGCTGGGTTATACCACCTTTTTCCCTTGCAGCTACGTCTGTTTTTCTAATTGTATCCAACAGTGTTGTTTTTCCATGGTCAACGTGTCCCATTACTGTTACTACAGGTGGTCTTTCTACAAGCTCTCCTTCCTCTTCTTCTTCACCTATGAGCTTTTTCTTTTCTTCTTCTGGAAGCTCTTCTACTATAGAAACTTCCTCTCCTTCTTTCTGTATCTCGGCTAAAAATCCATGTTCTTCTGCTATCTGCAATGCAATTTCAGGGTCAATAGTCTGATTTACCGTTGCAAGTACACCTTTTTTAAGTAAATCAGCCATTACCTGATTAACAGGCAGGTTAAGTAAATCTGCAAGTTCTCTTACTGTAATAACTTCAGGTATTATAGCTATTTTCAGTTCCTCTTCCTCTTTCTCAGTAGTTACAGATGCTTTTGCTTCTTCTTTCTTCTTTTTCTTCTTTTTCTTTTTCTTCGGTTGTGCTCCCATCAGTTTTTTCAATGCTTCTAATTCAGCTTTTTCCTCTTTTGACTCTCTGTAATCTTTCTTTGGTTTGACTTCAGCCTTTTTCTCTACTGTTTCTTCTTTCTTTTCCTCTTTTTTAGGTTTTAATTCTTCTTTTTTCTCAACTCTTGGTTTTAACTCTTTTTTCTTTTTAGGTCTTTCTTCTCTTTTCTTTTCAGCTACTTTTTCAACTTTTTCTTTAGGTTTTTCTTCTTTTATTTTCTTAACTTTTTCTTCTTTCTCTTCTTTTATTTCTTTTTTTATCTCCTCTTTTTTCTCTACAGTTTCTTTTTTTTCTTCTTTCTTAATTTCTTTTTCAGCCTCTCTAATAAGTTCCTTTATTTTTGCTCTTTTTTCCTTAACTTTTTTCTCTGCCTCTTCTCTTCTTTGTTTTTCCTTCAGATACTCTTTCAATTTGCCTAATGTGGCTTCATCAATCTCTGTAAAGTTAGTTATCTCTTTATTAAAGCCAACTACCTTTAGAGCTTCTACGATATCCTCAAAGGGTACTTTCATTTCATGGCTTAACTCAAAAACCCTATAAGTCTTTCCTTTTTTCTCCTCTTTCTTTTCCTCTTTTGCCTCTACCTTTTCCTCTTTCTCCTCAGAGGATGGTTGGAGAAAATCCCTTAAAAGGTTTACAACATCCTCTTCTATTTTTGTGGAAGGAGACTTTATAGTTTTGCCTGTAAGATTTTTAATTTCTTCTGCAAGTTCCTTCCAGTTTATACCAAACTCTTTTGCTAAATCAGATATTTTTATTTTTTGCAACCTGTTGTTACCTCCTTAAGCTCAAACTCTAAATATTGCACAAGTAAATTTTTTAATTTTAACCCAAATTTTGTTTCCGGGACAAATATAATTCCAACTTCTCCTTTACCTAAAAAATGTCCCAACTGGGATTTTTTAAAAATAGAGAAATAATCCCCTTGAAACTCCCTTAAAATATTCCTTTTGGTTCTTTCTGCCACATCTTCAGCAATTATAAGAAACCCTTTTTTTCCTCTTTTTATTTCTTTAAGTGTGTCTTCAAAACCTATTTTAATCTGCCTGCTTCTCCAACCAATCTGTATAAGATTAATTATATTCTTCTTAAGTTTCTCCTTAACTTCTTCCATATTTATTTTCATCTTCCTAACTTTCTTACCTATAATGCAGTTTAAACATATATAAAATCCCCTCTCCCCTAATTCTTTTAAAACATCAAACTCCTTTGTCCTTTTTAAAAATCTTAATAGATTGTCTTTAGTTGTTTTTTTTTACATACAACACAGGTTCTTATAGGTTTATGCTTTACCTTTTCTTGGCAATTTTTGAACTCTTTCAAAATCCTCCTCACTCAGTATATCTATATGCCATCCAGTAAGCTTATGTGCTAATTTTGCGTTTATACCCCCTTTCCCTATTGCAAGGGAAAGTTCTTCTTTGGGGACAGCAACCTCTATTCTTTTTTCATCTTCAAGTAAACGCCATTTTTTTGGTTTTGCAGGGGAGAGTGCTCTTAAAATAAAACGTGCCGGATCTGGATCCCATTCTATTACATCTATTTTTTCTCCAGATAATTCTTCTGAAACTGTCTGAATTCTGCTTCCTTTAAGTCCAACAACAACACCAACCGGGTCTATATTTTTATCTTTAGCATAAACAGCAACTTTAGCTCTTTCTCCCGGTTCCCTTGCTATAGCTTTTATCTCTATTTCTCCTTCCTGTATTTCTGGAACTTCTATCTCTATCAGCTTTCTTAAAAAATTAGGATGGGTTCTTGACAGGATAACAAGAGGCTGGTCTTCTGTTGCTCTCAGAACTCTTTTCACTTTTCCTTTTTCATAAATAGGGTAAGAACCATCCTTAACAACTTTAAGTATCAGAGCTCTTATTCTATCCCCTATTTTGTAATGTTCCTTTCTTATCTGTTCTTCTTCAGGTAAGATTGCCTCTAATCTTCCAAGGTCAACTATAATATCATTTCCCTCAAAACGTCTTACTGTTCCTGTAACAACTTTCCCTTCAAGCTCTTTAAACTCCCTGAACAGGATATTCTTTTCTACCCTTGCAACTTTGGAATGTATAGCCTCTTTTGCAGCTGTAAGGGCTATCCTTCCAAGGTCTTCAAGGGATAATGGTATTTCTACATACTTACCTACTTCAGCGTTTGGATCGTACTTCTTAGCTTCCTCTAAAGAGATATCTCTTTTAGGGTTTTCTACAAAAGGTGTAACCTTTTTTCTTAGGAAAACTTTCAGTTCATCATTTTCTTTGTCAAAGACAACCCTAACGTTATCCCTGTATCCAAACTCCTTTTTAACAGCAGCTCTAATGCCATCTATAAGAGCTTTTTCTATAACATCTTCAGGAACATTCTTCTCTTTTGCTACAACCTCAATAACATTCTTTAATTTAACCGCCATTTTTCACCTCATTAAAATTCCAGATTTGCACGGGAAATTTTTTCAAGAGGGATTTTTAGCTGACAACCCTCTTCTTCTATTTTTACATTTTCTCCTTCGAGACCTTTTATAATTCCTTTGAATACATTTCTATTTTCTACAGGTTCCTTTGTAACGATTTTAACCTCTCTACCTTTGAATATCTCATATTCTTCTGGATTTTTTATTTTCCTGTTTAAACCAGGTGATGAAACTTCAAGGGTATAAGAATGGGGAATAAGGTCTTCTATGTCCAATAAGGCTCCTATCCTTTTACTAACCCACTCGCAATCTTCTATACTTGTACCTTCAGGATTATAAACGTATATTCTAAGTACAGGTTTTCCCTCTTTTACATATTCTATATCAACAAGTTTCAAACCCCTTTCTTCTAAAAGAGGTTGTAAAAGCTCCTTTACCTTTTCAACAATATCAACAACCAATTATATACACCCCTATATCTTTTTTACATGGATAAATATATAGATTTCTATAGGATTTTCAAAGATTTAAATGGAGAGAATTTCTTCTTCCTTTTTCTGGGCAAGCTCGTTGATCTGTTTCACGTATTTATCTGTGATTTTTTGAAGCTGTTCTAAGGCTTTCTTGATTTCATCTTCAGAGAAACCTTCATTTTTTAACTCTTCTATTGAATCCTTATCGTCTCTTCTGATATTTCTTATCGCTATTCTGGCCTCTTCAGCCATCTTTCCAATGACCTTTACTAACTCTTTTCTCCTTTCTTCTGTCATTGGTGGAAGAATCAGTCTTATTGTATTTCCTTCAGTCTGAGGGTTTGCTCCTAAATTCGCCTCCTGGAGTGCTTTCTCTATCGCATGAACAGCATTTTGATCCCATGTCTGGATAAGTATCTGTGAAGGTTCAGGAGTGGAGATGGTTGCAAGCTGTTTTAATGGCATTTCTGCACCGTAGTAATCCACTTTTATGTTTTCAACTAAACCTGTTGAAGCTCTACCTGTTCTTAACCCTGCAAGTTCTTCTTTGAATTTTTCAACAGCTTTTTTCATCCTTTTTTCTGCATCTTTTAATATATCCTGTATCATCTCTCACTCCTCCTTATTAATCCACAATAGAACCTATTTTTTCACCTTGAATGATTTTCTTTAGATTACCTCTTTCTTTTATATTAAAAACAATAATCGGTAGTTTATTTTCCATGCACAGTGTAAGGGCTGTATGATCCATTACTTTAAGGTCTTTATTTATAGCTTCAAGGTAAGATACCTCAGGTAAAAGTTTTGCATCTGGATTTTTCATAGGGTCTTTGTCATATATACCGTTAACTTTTGTAGCTTTAAGTAGAACTTCAGCTTTTATTTCAGCAGCTCTTAAAGCACCTGTTGTATCTGTTGTAAAGAATGGACTTCCTGTTCCAGCTGCAAATATAACAATTCTTCCTTTTTCTAAATGTCTGATAGCTTTTCTTCTGATGTATGGTTCAGCTACCTGTCTCATTTCAATGGCAGACATTACTCTTGTTGGAACATCCTTTTTCTCTAAAACATCCTGGAGTGCAAGAGCGTTCATTACAGTGGCAAGCATACCCATATAATCTGCGGTAGCCCTGTCCATTCCCATTGAGGCACCTTTAACGCCTCTAAATATATTTCCACCACCTATAACGATAGCTATTTCTGCTCCTATTTCATAAACTTCTTTTATATCCTCTGCAAGGTTATTAACAAAAAGGGGATCAATCCCGTAGTCTTGATCCCCCATCAATGCTTCACCAGAAAGTTTTAAAAGAACCCTTTTGTATTTAAGGCTCAAGTTACTCTCCTAACTCGTATCTTGTAAATCTTCTTACCTGTATATTTTCTCCAAGTTTTGCGATGTACTCTTTTATAAGGTCTTCAACTGTCTTCTTATCATCTTTTATATAAGGCTGTTCTAAAAGACAAACCTCTTTTAAGAACTTTTCAACTTTTCCTTCAGCTATCTTTTCAGCTATATGCTCAGGTTTCCCTTCTGCTAAAGCCGCTTCTCTTGCTATTTCTCCTTCTTTTTCTATTACTTCCTTAGGAACAGTGTCTCTGCTTACATACTGGGGTCTCATAGCAGCGATTTGAAGGGCTATTTCATTGGCAAGCTCTTTAAATACTTCATTTCTCGCAACAAAGTCAGTTTCACAGTTAAGCTCAAGTAAAACACCAATTCTTCCACCTGCATGGATGTATGCGTGGATAATTCCTTCTTTTGTCTCTCTTCCTGCTTTTTTAGCAGCTTTTGCTATTCCCCTCTTTCTGAGGAGCTCAACGGCTTCTTCAAGATTTCCATTTGTCTCTTCTAAAGCTTTTTTACACTCTAAAACACCAGCACCTGTCATTTCTCTTAATGTTTTAACAAGTTTTGCATCTACCGCCATTATTTTAACTCCTCCTTAGCTTCTTCTATTTCTTCAGGTAGTTCTTCTTTTACTTCTTTATCAACAGCTTTTTCCAATGCTTCCTCTTTTTCAGGTGCATTTGCACCGTGGATTCCTGATTCCACTATACCAACTTCAGCAACTCCTTCTTCTTGAGCTTTTTTCATAAGCTCAGCTTCAACAGATTCAGTTTCTACAGCCTGTCCAGCTGCTTCTCTCATAGATTTTCCTTCAAGGACAGCATCTGCTATTTTTGTTGTAATAAGATTTATAGCTTTAATAGCGTCATCATTTCCTGGAATTGGATAATCTATAAGGTCTGGATCACAGTTTGTATCTGCTATAGCAACAACAGGAATTCCAAGTTTCTTAGCTTCTTTAACAGCTAACTCTTCTCTTACTGTGTCAACGACATATATGATATCAGGAATTCTTTCCATATCTTTAATACCTTTGAGGTACTTTTCAAGTTTTTC
>CAYTOE010000025.1:0-15174 GCA_964439255.1 uncultured Aquificales bacterium | reverse complement strand
GACTTCAAGCTGATCTATGGCAGCAGCCCTAAATGTGTCAGCAGCAGCTAAAACAACAGACTTTCCATCATTTACAAACTGTGCTGCAAGTTTTCCTATTGTTGTTGTTTTTCCACTTCCGTTTATTCCTAAAAACAGTATAACGGCAGGTTTTTCTTCACCAAGATTTAATGTTCCTTCACATTTTTTCAGTATATCTATCAATTTTTCCTTTAATAACTCCTTTAGCTCCTCACCTTCTTTTATCCTCCTTTTTTTACTCTCTTTTCTAAGGAACTGTATTATCTCTTCTGTGGCTTTTACCCCAACATCTGCCTTTAGAAGAACCATTTCTATATCTTCAAAAAGTTCTTCATCTATTTTTCTTCCAAAAGAAATGACAGAAAAGCTGTCAGACAGCTGTTTCTTTGTTTTTTGAAGACCTTTTTTCAATTTATCAAACATAGATTTGAACATCACCTGTCTCCTTGTGTATATTTTGAACAAATAATTATATAAAGAAAAGAGGATATCTGACGATAAAACATATTAGAATTATGTAAAATTTCAATCTGGAGACTGTAATGAAAAAATATAAACTGATGCTGTTAAGTTTGGCTTTAGGGGGAATGTTTCTTAACGCAAATGCTACTATTACTGTTACAGAGCTCTTAGATGAAGCTCAAAATTCAGTAAAATCTGCTTTTGAAAGCGGTTGTCCAGAAATAGCACCTTACGAGTACTACAAAGCTGAAACTTACTATAAAATTGCGACAGAGGAAACCTCAAAATTAGAGCTATCAGCTGGAAAAGCAGCTGCTTTAAAATCTATAGACTGGGCATACAAAGCTATAGCCAAAAGATACAAAGAAGAAACAACCTTAAAACTAAATGTGCCTTTCAGAAACAAAAACCTTGAATACACTCCAACGGTAAAAGACAAAAGAATAAATCCAGGTGAAGCTAAAATATTTTCTGAATTTGAAATAATAAAAGATAAAATAATGAATCTTTACTCAAAGCATGTTTTGGAATGTTCCCCAGAGAATATAGCAAAGGCAGAAACATATCTTAAGGCTGTGGGAGGACTTGACTATATTGACCCTGAAACTGGAGAGTATAAAAAGGTTAAAATAGCCAGGATTAACCAGATTATTTATTTGAACAAAGCCAAAAGGTTTGTAGCCCTTGCAAGGGAAGATGTTTACTCGGATAAAGATAAAGATGGCGTTCCATGTTATCAGGAAATAGCGCAGGGAACAAATCCTAATATTTCAGATTTGAAAAAAGAAGAAAAGAAAATTGTTAAGAAAAAAAAGGAGAAAAAGAATATATCTATAAAACTTGAAGAAGAAAGACCATTAAAGGTAAATGCAAGGATTCACTTTGATTTTAATAAGTACAACATAAAAAAAGAGTACCTTCCGTATCTAAATGTAATAGCTCGTTATCTAAAAGCACATGATGAGCTAAAAATAAAAATAGTTGGATATACAGATAATATTGGTAGTAAAGCTTACAACGAAAAACTTGCCCTGAAAAGAGCTAAAGCTGTAAAAAGTTATCTCGTAAAAATGGGTATTCCTGCTTCAAGAATAGAAATAATAGGAATAGGAAAGGATAAATACCTTTTCAATAATAAGACATGGCTTAACAGGTATACGAATAGAAGGGCTGAATTTTTTGTGATGGAAGTTAAAACAAAGGGAAAATAAATGGCATCCGGTAAAACACACGATATAATAAACCTTTCTGTTTTTCCTATAGCCGTATATTATTTGAAACCGGAAAACTTTTCCGGTTTCTTTTTAGGTTATATGGTAGGAACATTCTTCCTTTCCCCTGATAATGATATTTTCCACTCAAAACCAAACAAAAGATGGAAAAAACTACAGTTTATATGGAAACCTTATACAAAACTTTTTTCACACAGGGGAATTTCCCATTTTCCTTTTTTAGGTCTGGCAACAAAACTCGTTTATATATCCCTGTTAATTTTTGTTTTGTTTTCTCTGATATACATTTCTCTATTTTTTTCAGGTATATATACGTCTCCTATTACAGATTTATTGAATAAAGAAACTATTCTTTACTACATTAAAACGCCTTTTTTTGTATCTTTTATTTTTGGTCTTTTCCTATCTGAAATTGTCCATATTATCACAGATATCATTTATTCTGCTTTTAGAAAAATCAGACTTATATAGATAAGTATAACTATATAACTTATATTTAAAAATAAATACCTGAGGAGGAAAAAATGGAAAATCTCCTCGTTATATCTGCTATACTGCCTGTTCATATAAAGGAGGATAAAAAAGAAACAAAAGTTGAAATAAGCCCTGGTGGACTTGTTACAGCATTAAAGCAGATTCTTTACGGGAGAAAAGCTGTATGGATAGGATGGGGAGGTACAGAAAAAATAACAGAAAAGGTAAAATCTCTCATTTTTGAGGCAGGAAAAAAAGAGGGATTTTTACTTTATCCTGTTTCTTTAACCAGAGAAGAGATTGAAAAGTTTTTTAATGGTTTTTCAAACGGGGTGATATGGCCTCTTTTTCACACTTTTCAGGCTTACTGTAGATTTGAGCCTGACTACTGGGAATACTACAAAGAAGTAAATCGGAAATTTGCAAAGCAGATTAAGAAAGTATCCACAGAAAAAGACCTTATATGGGTTCATGATTATCATTTTTTCCTCTTACCTGAATATCTTAAAAAGTTAAATGTAAAAAACAAAGTTGCTTTTTTTCTCCATATACCCTTTCCTACACCTGAGCTTTTTTTCAAAATTCCATGGAGGGTAGAAATACTAAAAGGGTTGTTAGAATATGACCTTATAGGATTTCATACCTTTATTGATAGAAAAAATTTCCTTGATTGTCTTGATGAGCTTGTAGGAGGGATAAATATAACAGTAAAAGAACCTATAACTGAAGTACAATACAGAGGGAGAAAAATTAAAGTTGGTGTTTTTCCTATAAGTGTTGATTTTGAATTGTACTCTCAAAAATCCCATAAAACAAAAGGTTTGAATTTTAATAGAAAAATAATTCTTGGGATAGATAGGTTAGATTATACAAAAGGTCTTGTACACAAGTTAAAAACATTTAAAAAATTTCTTGAGATGTATCCCGAGTACCATAAAAAAGTTGTTTTTATTCAAGCAGTAGCACCAAACATAAAAAAACTTCCAGAGTACGATAGATTAAAAAAAGAATTTGAACATCTTGTAAGTGATATTAACGGTAAGTTCGGTTCGTTTGATTGGACACCTGTTTTGTACATATCGAGAAGAGTTAAGTTTGATGAACTTTTGCAGCTATACAAAAGCGCAGATGTATGCTGGATTAATTCTATAAAAGATGGTATGAACCTTGTATGTAAAGAGTATATAGCGTCAAGGACTGATGATACAGGTGTTTTAGTTTTGTCTGAGTTTGCCGGTGCTGCCACAGAGCTTTACGCAGACGCATTACTCGTAAACCCTTACGATATAGAAGGTTCAGCAAAGTTATTAAAAAAAGCTCTTGATATGGATAAGAAAGAGATGAAAAGAAGAATGCAAAATCTTAAAAACCATATCAAAAAGTTCAATATAGGATGGTGGGGAAACACATTTTTGAGTGTTGCATTTGGAAAAAAAATCGAGGATTTTCCTTTATTGGAAGAAGATTACCCTTTACACGAATTATTCTAAAGATAAAAACTAACCTATACACTGCAATTTTTACTCAAGATACATTTTGAGTATTTTTACAGGTGCTACTGGTACATCTGGCATACCCTTTTCTATGTGTGTTGGTATCCTTGCTATCTTTTCAATAACAGACATGCCTTCTATAACTTTTCCAAACACTGTATATCCATACATATCAACAGCTTCAGGGTCTCCATAGTCGAGCTTGTAGTTATCTGATAGGTTTATATAAAACTGAGTTGTTGCACTGTCTGGGTCGGATGTCCTTGCCATTGCAACAGTTCCCCTTAGATTTTTAAGTCCATTTTTTGCCTCATTTTTTATAGGAGGATAAGTGGGTATTTTATAGTTTAATTTTTCATCAAAACCTCCTCCCTGAACAACAAAGTTTGGAATAACCCTGTGAAAAATCAGTCCTTCATAAAAACCTTCTTTTACATATCTTAAGAAATTTTCAACAGTTATTGGAGCTTTTTCAGGATAAAGTTCTATTTTAAATATTCCAAGGTTTGTTTCAACTACTACAACAGGGTTATTCATCTTTCCTCCATGTATTTTTTTATATATCCAAGTGCACCATACGCACCGCTGAACTCACCTAAGGAAGCTATATCGATTGTTACGTCTCTAAAAGGTAGAGGAAAAGCAAGTTTTTTCAGTTCAGATGTAACAAGTTCTGCTATTAATGGGTAATATTCTGAAATTCCTCCAGCAAGTAAAATTTTGTCTGGGTTAAATATATGCAGCAGGTTCATAAGCCCGTATGACAGGTATCTTGATAATTCTTCCATGGATTCCATAGCTTCTTCTTTTCCTTCGTTTGCAAGAAGTATAATTTCAGAAGAAGATAAATACCTGTCTGTTTTAAAAAAGTATATTCTTTCAAGACCATAGGAAGATACGTAAGCTTCAAGGCATCCTTTCCTTCCACAATGACATATCCAGCCATTTTTGTTTATTGTCATGTGTCCAACTTCCATTGCTGAACCGGATACACCTGTTAAAAGATTTCCATTAATAACAGCTCCTCCTCCTAAACCTGTGCCAATGGTTAAGCATATAAGGATACTGCTGTTCTGCCCTGCTCCATAAAGATACTCTCCATAGGCAGCAAGATTTGCATCATTTTCAACTAAAACAGGGATGTTTAACTTTTTTTCAAGGGCTTGTTTTATTGGAAAATGTTCAAATGGTTTTATATTTGGAGAATTTGTTATTATCCCTTCTTTTTTATCAATTAATCCAGCAACAGCTATTCCAATTCCATCTGGAGAAAACTTTGATACAATTTTTTCAATCTTTGCTAATAATCCATCTTTATCGTTTTTTTCTATAATCTCTCTTATATAAACTTTTTCTGTTTTGAAGCCGTTTTTATCTTCAAATACACACTTTATAAATGTTCCGCCTATATCTATACCTAAAAACCCCATTAACCTCTTTCCTTCAACATAGCTATAACGATTTTCATCATTTCTGGCATAGCTTTTGGGTCTGTTCCTGTTACGATATTTTCATCTACTTCAACCGGTTTTCCTGTGTATATAGCACCTGCATTTTCTATATCATCTTTTATTGAAAAGAACCCTGTTATCCTCTTTCCTTTTACTATTTTTGCAGATATAAGTGCCCATGGTCCATGGCATATAGCAGCTACTATTTTTCCTTCTTCATACATTTTTCTTATAAATTCAAGTGTTTCCCTATCTCTTCTAAATCTATCAGGAGCATAACCACCGGGGATAAAAACACATTCGTACATATCTGTATTATCTGGGTCGACTTTTCTGCTTGCATGGAAAATCATACCTTTTTTACCAACAAACTCACCAATTTTAGGTGCAAGTACATCTACTATGTAGCCTTCTTCTTTGAATCTGTAAAGAGGATAAACAAACTCTACATCTTCAACTAAATCCTCAAGTAAAAGAGCTATTCTTTTCATTTTAAAACCTCTTAAAGTGTATTTGTGTTATTTAAATAAAGTAGTTTAAGTGGATTTACTAACTTTCCGTATCTCCTGATTTCGTAATGGAGATGAACCCCTGTAGAACGTCCTGTGCTTCCAGCGTATCCTATTATATCCCCAGCTTTTACAGGTTGATTTATACCAACTCTTTTCCATGCTAAATGGGCATATATAGTCTCGAAACCGTACTTATGCCTTATGATAACTACTTTACCATAACCTCTTTTCCATCCGGAAAAAATAACAACACCATTTGCTGTTGCTCTTACAGGCTGTTTGTAAGTTGCTTTAAGGTCAATACCTGTGTGGAATGCAAGCCTTCCATTAAATGGGTCTCTTCTGTATCCAAATCTTGATGTTAATCTTCCATATAGGGGAACACCTACAGGAATATCAGATATAACGCTAACAAATTTTGATATGGATTTTTCAAGTGATTTCAGATATATATCAGAAGGTTTTATATTTTCTGCTGGTATGAAAATACCTCCTTCAGGCTCAGGAATCTTTATTTTTATACCTTTTCTCCTGAGAGTTTTATTTGCTTTTTTTATTTTTTCTTCTATGGCTTTTACTTTCAGCGCAAGGGTTATCTTTTCTTTTTTTAACTGGGCTATCTTTTCATCTTTTTCTTTTAACTGATATTTTAGCTGCTTTATCTCTGAAATATTTTTAAATGACAGAAAAAGTGAAAAAACAGCAACTACTGTTATAAAAGGAGTGTATATCTTAGAAATGCTCATTTACACTGCTCCTTAAGTATTTTCGCTGCTTCTTTCGCATGGTATGTAATGATAATATCTGCACCTGCTCTCTTAATAGATGTAAGGGTTTCCATCATTACCTTCTTTTCATCAATCCATCCTAATTTTCCAGCCGCTTTTATCATTGAGTATTCACCGCTTACGTTGTAAGCCGCAACAGGAAGATTAAAGTTATTTTTTACATCACTTATGATATCGAGATAAGCTAATGCAGGTTTTACCATTACTATATCGGCTCCTTCTTCTACATCTAAAGCCACCTCTTTTATAGCTTCTCTTCTATTTGCAGGGTCCATCTGGTATGTTCTTCTATCTCCAAAGGCAGGGGCAGACTCTGCTGCATCTCTGAATGGGCCATAATACGCAGATGCAAATTTTGCTGAATAAGACATAATAGGAATATCTGTAAATCCAGCTTCGTCTAAAGCTTCTCTTATAGCCTTTACAACACCGTCCATCATACCAGATGGTGCTACCATATCTGCACCTGCTTTTGCGTGGGATACCACCTGCTTTTTCGTGTTTTCAAGGGTTAGGTCATTATCAACGTCGTGCTCATGTAAAACACCACAATGTCCATGCTCTGTATATTCGCAGAAACACACATCTGTAATCACGTAAAGATGGGGATATTTTTCTTTTATATACCTGATTGATTTCTGGATTATACCTTCTTCACTCCATGTATCACTACCTATAGCATCTTTGTTAGATGGGATACCAAAAAGGAGAACAGCTTTTATACCTAAATCCACTACTTCATCAAGCTCTTCACTTAATCTATCAAGGGAATATCTGTATATTCCGGGCATAGAAGGGATTTCCACCTTTATATTTTTTCCATCCTCAATAAAAAGAGGATAGACAAAATCATTAATAGAAAGTTCAGTTTCTCTTACAAGACTTCTTATGTTTTCATTTTTTCTAAGTCTTCTTGGTCTATGAATGGGAAATGGCATTTTTACACCTCTAATTTTTTAAAAATATTATAAATCAAATGTTGAATAAAACCTGTGAAATCAAGATTAATACAGTGTAATAATATAAGTAATATATGCAGGAGGATTATAAGATGGAGGGCTGGTCAAAAAAAGATATAATAGCAAGGAGGAAAAGTTTTTTTGAAAAATATAAAAATTTTTTCGTTTTTGATATAGAAACTGTAAAAGATGAGTCTATGTTTGACAATATTGCGAACGATAAAGAAAAAGAAAGAGATTCAAATGGAGAATTTCTTTCTGTACCTTTTCATAAAATCGTAGCTATAAGCTTTATGATTGTAAAGGATGGGAATATTGAAACTTTTGAATCTTTTTCCTCTCAAAATGAATTTACTCTTCTAAATTATTTCTGGAATAACTATAAAAAAGCCCATTCTTTTTCACAGAATAGAAGTAAAATCACACGCTTCCCTGTCCTTGTTTCTGTAAATGGAAAAGATTTTGATATGCCTGTTATAAAACTCCGTTCTTTAAAATATCCTGACAAAATACAGGAACGTTTTTTTATGAGCATTTATATGGACAGATTTGACAGATGGGAAGATAACTATCCAAGATATACTAATAGATACACACCTTATCATATAGATATACCTGTTGATATATTCGGAAGAAAGATTTCTTTAAAAAATCTGTGTTATTTGTGTGGGATACCTGTTAAACAGGAAGGTGAAGGTGGTTTAGTTCAGGAGTACTATCAGGATGGTGATTTAGAAAAAATAGCCAAATACTGTGCTGAAGATGTGAAAGCTACAGCTTTGCTTTTTTCTTATATAAATAGATATCTTTTAGATTGTGTTTATAACTTTCCAGATTTTGAAGAAATTTTAAAAATAAATCCAGAAGTAAATACGGTGTAGCATGCTTTTTTGTGGAAGTTACTCCTTTTTAAAGGAAAATCTAAAAAAAGTTTTAGAAAGTATAAATGCTCCTTTTGAAAAGGTTACGTTTATTGTCCACTCAAACGCTATGAAAAGGTACTTAAAAGAATTTTTAGTTAAGAGGTTGGGTATTATTGCTAATGTAGAATTTTACACACTTATTGATATTTCAAAAAAAATCGCAGAAGTAGAGCCTCTTCAGGATTTTGATAAGGAAATGATACTGAGAAAAGCCCTTTTTGAGAAAAAAATTTATTTGGAAGGGCTTCCATCAGAGTTTAATACTCTTCTACAACAGATTAAAGAGTACCAGATTGATATTTCAAACATAAAATCTTCCTTTGTAAAAGATGTAATAGGCAGATATGAAAGTATAAAAGAGAAAAGTTTTTTTGACAGGGAAGATGTCCACCTGTTAGCTATTGATAAGCTGAAAAGTAAAAGCACTGATTATAAAACAGACAACCTTATTATTTTCGGAATAAAATCTGTCCCTGAACTTCACCAGAAACTTTTCTATAATCTAAAAAATTATTCGAAAAGAGTCTATGCCTTTGTACCTTTTATAATAGATAGCGGTTTTTATGAGAATTATCCCCATTTCCATGAAGTTAAAGAGTTTTACAGATGGTTAGTTGGTGGTGAAGAAATTTGTGAAAAAACAGAAGATACAAATATAAATGTTGGAAAAAATATATTCAGATTTTTTTATGAAAAAAAAGAAATAAAGAATGAAAATGTGAAGATATTCTCCTACAGGTCAGAAAGTGAAGAAATTGAAGGTACAGCCCAGATTATACTTGATATATGCCAGAAATCAGATTTTAAAGATATAGCTGTTGTTATTCCAGATATTGGCAGGTATCTCCCCTTCATAAAAGATATATTCGGAAAATATCATATACCTTTCCAGTTAGAAGAAAATGAAACTTACTTAGATAATGTTAAGTTTAAAAAGCTTTTTAACATTTTTATGCTAAAACTTGAAAATTTTTCTAAAGAGGCTGTTTTAAAAATACTTTATGAAGGGCTTTACACCTTTGATATACCCCAGATTGAGAAGGAGATTATTTCCTCTCCTGTTTATGCAGGTTTTGATGATTGGAAAATCTTTATAGAAGAAGAAAAGTATCCAGATTTCTTCCATCTACTTTCTGTTTTAAATGATTTGCCAGATATTGCAGATATAAAAGAGTACATAAACAGGTTCAGGTATATAGAAGACAGGTTTTTAGCTGATGAAGAAGTGAAACGGTTTTTAGAGGATATTTTAAATAGATTAGATGAAAACAAACTGTACGGCAGTCTTTTTGGAAGTGTTGAGTACAGTATGTTTGTTGAGATAATAAAAAGTTTCTTTGAAACAGAAATAGAAGAAAGCAAAAAAAGTATAAATGGTGTCCAGATTTTATCTCCAATAACATCCGAAGCAAACAACTTCAGGTATATATTTTTTCTAAATCTGAATGAAGGCGATTTTCCTGCCACTTCAGAAGGAGAAATCCTTGTAACAGAAGAAGAGTTAAACGGTTTTGACTATCCTTATCACCTTTTAATGCACCAGCTTTTAAGTTTTTCAACTTTGTTTGATAGAGGAAAAAAACTGTTTCTTTCTTATTTAAAGGGAAATTTTTCTTCAAAAGAGAAACTTCCATCTGTATTTTTGCAGGAGCTTGTCAGAACTCTTTATCCTGAAATTTATTTTAATGGGGAGTTGGATTTTAAGCCTGCAGAAAAACGTTTTTACACAGAAAAAGATTTTAGGATTGAAAATTCAAAGCTGATTTTTGAATATGATAAAGACCTGTTATCTGTGTATAGAAAAATAAAAGAAAATGAAAATGCCGACATAGAAAAATACAGAATGAACATAAAAATAACATTTCCAGTAAAGGCCACATCCTTTCAGAAGTATGCCCAGTGTCCATATAGATTCTTTTTAGAGGAGGTTTTAAAAATATCCCAGTCAGAGGAAAAAAGCAGGAAATATATTTCTCCTATAGAAAAGGGAATTCTGGTTCATAAAATCCTTGAAAACTTTTACAGGAATGAAAGTAGATTAGACAGAGAAAAGATAAGAAGGTGGTTTTACGAAGGAATAGGTGATATAAAAGGGATAAAGTACCATCTTTTTTTCCTTCTTCCATCTTATAGAATTTTTGAGGAAAAAGAGGCAGAGAAATTTTTAAAGAAGGTTTTAGAGTTTATAGAAACTGATATTAAAAGATTAAAAAACAAAAAAATGAAGGTTGATAAATATCTACTTGAGAAAAAGTTTGAAGATGGAATTTTTGCTGGTAGGATAGACAGGGTAGATGTTGATGAAAAAGGTTTCTATTATATATATGATTACAAAACAGGGAAGAATGTTTCTGACAATATAAAAGAGGATATAAAGAGTAAATTTATACAGCTTCTGATATACAAAGGTTTTCTTGATAAAGAGGGTTTAAAGGTAAAAGCTTTAGGAATTTTAGCTGTAAATGATGATAAAAATGATTTTTTCAAAGAAATATACCTGCAAGAGATAAAAGAGATAGAAGAGTATTTAAAAAAGCTCCTGTTTACCTTTAAAAAAGGGTTTTTTCCTCCAGTAAAAACAGATTTATGTTCATACTGTCAGTTCAACAATTTTTGTAAAAACGATATTTTAGATAGAAAAGGGTTTGAAAATTTTGTTGAAGAAATATCATAGATAATTCACGTTTGTTGGTTTATAAAATTCAAAAAAGGAGGTTTTTTAATGGTAAAGTTTGTATTTCCAGAGTTTGTTTACTCAGATGAAAATTTAGATGAACTTAAGGAAAAAGTTCTAAATCAGATAGAGGAAAACAAAAAAACTGTAGAAGAGCTTTTAAAAATAGAAAACAAAACGTACGAAAATTTTGTTAAACCTTATCAGATTATCCATGTGAAATTAAATGAGTACTTTTCTCCTGTCTCTCATCTGAACTATGTAAAAAACTCTCCAAAAACTCAAGAAGTATATACATCACTTCTTCCGATTATAACAGAGTACTATACAAATCTTGGTCAGGATGAGAGACTCTACAGGTCTTTTAAAGAGATTTATGAAAGAGAAAAAGAAAGTCTGAATCAGGAACAGAAAAAGGTTTTAGAGGATGCAATAAAGGAATTTGAGCTTTCAGGAGTTGGACTATCAGAGGAAAAGAGAAAGAGAGTTAAAGAGATAAACATAAAACTTTCACAGCTTCAAAACCAGTTTGCCCAGAACTTACTTAATGCAACAGACAGTTATGAGATGATTGTTGAGAATTTTGAGGATGTTAAAGAACTTCCTGAAACAGACCTTGAGGCTGCAAAAGTTGAGAAAAATGGAAAAACAGTCTATAGATTCACACTCCATCAACCATCCTATATAGCATTTATGACATACTCTCCAAACAGAGAAAAAAGGGAGCAGCTTTATAGAGCCTATGTTACAAGAGCACCTGAAAATGAGAAAATACTTGAAGAGATTCTTTCTTTAAGGTATGAAAAAGCCCAGCTACTTGGCTTTAAAAATTATGCAGAGCTATCCCTCGCAACAAAGATGGCTCAATCACCAGAAGATGTTATATCTTTTTTAAGAAAACTTGCCAGAGAGAGCAGACCTCAGGCAGAAAAGGAGTATCAGGAGCTAAACAGTTTTGCTAAAGAAACAGGCTTAAATGATGATGTTCAGGCTTACGATTTTTCCTACTATGCAGAAAAGATGAAAAAAGCAAAATTCAATGTTAATGATGAGGAGTATAAACCTTACTTTGAGAAAAATCAGGTTATTGAAGGTTTATTCTCATTTTTAAATAAACTCTTTAAGCTTGAGTTTAAAAAAGTTGATGTTCCTGTATGGCATCCTTCTGTGAATGTTTACCATATATACAGAAAAGGTGAACTGATAGGAAGAATATATATGGATTTAGAAGCAAGAGAAGGAAAAAGAGATGGAGCATGGATGGACGAATGGATACCACACCATGAAGATTTAGAGGGAAACATAGTTCTTCCTGTTGCTTACATAGTGGCAAACTTCTCCCCTGCAACAGATAAAACTCCTTCTCTTCTTAGACCTTATGATGTTGAAACCCTTTTCCATGAGATGGGACATGCACTGCACCACCTTTTAAGTAAAGTAAAAGAACCTTTTGTAAGTGGTATTGCTGGAGTAGAGTGGGATGCTGTAGAGTTTCCATCACAGTTTTTAGAACAGTTTGCGTATGAACCTTCTGTTTTAAAAACATTTGCAAAACACTACAAAACAGGAGAAGTAATGCCTGATGAGATGATTGAAAGACTGAAAAATGCTAAAAATTTCCTTTCTGCTCTCGGTATGGTAAGACAGCTTGAGTTTGGACTTTTTGATATGCTTATTCATATGGACAGGTATACTGCTGATGATGTTCAAAAAATTTTAGATAAAGTAAGAGAAGAGGTATCAGTTATAAAACCTCCTTCTTACAACAGGTTCCAGTGGTCTTTCAGTCATATATTTGCCGGTGGATATGCAGCTGGATATTACAGCTATAAATGGGCAGAAGTTCTATCTGCAGATGCTTACTTTATGTTTGTGGATAATGGTATATACAATGATGATGTAGCAGAAAGCTTTTATGAGGAGATACTTACAAAAGGTGGAAGCAAACCTGCTATGGAGCTGTTTAAATCTTTTGCAGGAAGAGAACCGGATGTTGAGGCGCTTCTCAGATTAAGCGGAATAAAATCAAATTAAGGAGGTAAATAGATGGTAGTTGTATTTACAAAATTTCCTATTAATCCAGATCACAGGGAGGATTTTGCAAACTATGCAAAAGAGAAATTTGGAGAAAAAGGACTTTCTGAACAGGAAGGTTTTATAAAGATGAATGTCCTTTCCGGTATTGACTTCCCTCCGGGAAACAAAAACAGTACATTCATAATAGAGACCTACTGGGAAAGTATGGAAGCTTTCATGAAGTACACCCAGAGTGAGTCTTTTAGAAAATCACATGAGGAACTGCCTCCAAGAGAGTGGTTTGCTGGAAGAGTTTCTGTTGAAGTTTATGAAGTAATAAAAGAAAAGTAGGGAGATAAGATGAATTACATAGAAGTTTCTTATCTTCTAACTGGTGTTAAGTCTGAAAATGAAGCAAAAGAGAAAGCTGAAAATATTTCTTTAACCTTATCTATTGGAGGGTGGGGTGATACCCCACCTGAAAAAAGAGATTTCTTAAAAAAGTATACAGCTAAAGTTTTAGATGTTGTATTTTTTGAAAATAAAGCTCTTATTAAAATTGGATTTCCTGTTATACTTTTTGACCATACTATACCATCTATTCTGACTTTGATTTATGGAAAACTCTCTTTTACAGAAAATATAAAAATCATAGATGTATCTTTTCCTCCTGCATTTTTAGACCATTTTCAGGGACCAAAATTTGGTAAAAATGGTATTAGAGAAATTCTTAACATACACCATGAACCTCTTTTAATGTCTGTTATTAAGCCATGCGTTGGTTATTCTGTAGAAGAGTTTGCTGAAGAGTTTTACAAACATGCTTTAGGTGGAGCGGATTTAGTAAAAGATGATGAAATATTCTTTGATGATGGTCTGGCACCATTTGAGAAAAGAATTGAAGCATGTGTCAAAAAGTCTGAAGAAGCGGAAAAAATTACAGGTAGGAAAACCCTTTATATTCCCCATCTAACAGGAAGAATCGACAGTATTATAGAAAAAGCAAAAAGAGGTATAAATGCAGGTGCAAAAGGCTTTTTAATAAATGTTATTCCTTATGGATTTGATGTCCTTCAAAGACTTTCGGAAGAGATAGATGGATTTTTTATAGCACATCCTTCATTTTCAGGAGTTATTTTTAGAAGTGATAGATTAGGTATAAATCCAACAGTTTTATTTGGTAAATTAATGAGGCTTTCAGGTGCTGATATAGTTATTTACCCATCTCCACGTAAAAATTTACCATTAACAGGTGTTGAAGCTATGGAAATAGCAGAAATCTTACGTTCAGACTGGGAAAATATTAATCCTTCTTTCCCAGCAATAACAGGGGATATAAACCCTGTTAATATTGGAGATTTCTTTAAAGAATTTGGAAATCAAACTGTATTTAACATTGGTGGTTCAGCTTATAGGCATCCGGATGGAGTTAAATCAGGAGTTAAGGCTGTAAGAGATGCCCTTGATTGTGTATTATCAGGTGTTTCATTTGAGGAATGTACATTCTCAAGCCCGGAACTAAAAGAAGCTCTAAAGGTATTTAAAAAAAGATGAATAGACCTGTTGTTTTTTCAGATTTTGATGGAACAATAACAGAAAAAGATGTTCTTATGTCAATCGTAAAACATTTTGCACCTCCACTGTGGAAAGAGATATGGAAAAAGATTTTCACAAGAGAAATAACAATATCTGAAGGGGTGAAGCAACTTTTCCACCTTATACCTTCTTCAAAGAAAGATGAAATTGTAAGCTGGTGTCTAAAGAATATGAAAATAAGAGAAGGTTTTGAAGAATTTCTTATCTTTTTAAAAGAAAAAAATATCCCATTTATTGTTCTAAGTGGAGGTCTTGATTTTTATATAGAGCCACTTTTAAAACCTTATAAAAATCTGATAACGAAGATTTATTCAAACAAAGCAAAGTTCGATAGTAAATATATAGAGGTTGAGTTTATATATAAGTGTAACTCTTCCTGTAAAAATGATTGTGGTATGTGTAAACCTTACATAATAGAGAAGTACTACAGAGATAGATATCCAAAAATTTATATAGGAGATAGTATAACAGATCTTACATCAGCAGGGATATCTGATATTGTTTTTGCAAGGGATTATCTTGCAAAAACCCTTCAGTCTCTTAAAATTAAATATATAGAGTACTCAACTTTTA
>CAYTOE010000024.1:0-15374 GCA_964439255.1 uncultured Aquificales bacterium | reverse complement strand
GGGTCTGTAACACCTTTTAAAGCCTTTAAAAATCTGTCTTTTGCATCAACAACAATAAGAGGAATATGGAAGTTATCCCTGAAGGTTTTTTCAACCTGCTCTCTCTCTCCTTTTCTTAAAAGACCGTTGTCAACAAATATACATGTGAGATTATCCCCTATCGCATTGTGAACTAAAACAGCTGCAACAGATGAGTCAACTCCGCCGGAAAGGGCACAGATAGCCTTTTTATCTCCAACCATCTTCCTTATTTCCACTTCCTTTTCCATAAGGAAGCTTCCCATTGTCCAGTCCTGCTTACATCCGCATATCTCTACAGCAAAGTTTTTAAGAATATCCTTTCCCATGTAAGTATGGGATACCTCAGGGTGAAACTGAACTCCCCATATCTTCTTTTCCTTATTCCTTATCGCAGCAAAAGGGGCGTTATATGTTCTTGCTATTGGCTCAAACCCTTCTGGAAGTCTTGTAACTCTGTCCCCGTGGGACATCCATACATGTATCTCATTTGGGATATTTTTAAATAGATCTTCATGGTTTAAAATCTCAAGTTCTGCCCTTCCATACTCATGTCTTTCAGCCTTTACAACTTCTCCTCCAAAGTGATGTGTTATAAGCTGAAGCCCATAGCATATTCCAAGGATTGGAAGACCAAGGTCAAAAACCCTTTCATCAGGTTTTGGTGCATCAGGTTCATAAACAGATGCAGGACCTCCTGAGAATATAATACCTTTAGGGTTGTGTTTCATAATCTCTTCTACAGAAGCATTGTAGGGGAGTATTTCACTGAAAACATGTATTTCCCTTATTCTTCTTGCTATAAGCTGTGTATACTGGGAACCAAAATCTAAAATAACAATTCCTTGATGTTGTGACAAATTGATTACCTCTCTGAGATTTTTAATTGAAATATTATATCTGATTTAGAATTTGATGTTTTTCAGGCTGTTTTTAACAGAGGCATATCAACATTTTTCATTTCTTCAAAGATGGCATTTAGTATTTTTCTCTTTACCTCTTCTTCTTCCCCTTTTATTCTGCATCCTGCTGCATCTCTATGTCCACCACCACCTAATTTTTTTGCTATTTTCTGAACATTTATTTTTCCTTTTCCTCTTAGCGAAACCCTCCATGTCTCTTTATCAGGTTTTTGAATCATGATGAAGGCTACTTCAACACCATCTATTCCCCTCGCAAAATTAACAAATCCTTCTGTTTCATCCTCCTCAGCACCTGTATTTTCTAAAAACTCTCTTCTCACAATTAATGAGGCTACCTTTCCGTTTTCATAAAGCTCAAGGGTAGATAAAACTTCTTTTAAAAGAAAGATTGTACTTGGTCTGTTCCTTTCAAAAATCATTGTGGACATATAGTTTGGGTCTACGCCTTTTTCCACTAAAAACTCTGCAAAATCAAAAGTTTCCTTATTAACATTGTTGTACTTAAAAGAACCTGTATCTGTAAGTAAACCTGCATATAAACACATAGCAATATCTTTGTCTATAAGCTTTTCATCCCACTGTTTCAAAATTCTTCCTATAATTGTTGTTGTTGATGGAGCAAATGGGTCAACATAGTCATAAATACTTTCAGCATTTCCCCCTATATGGTGATCTATCCTGACAATCTCCTTTGCCTTTATATCTGCTCCTGCCCTGTATGCTCCAGCAGCATCAACTATAACTGCAAGGTCAAACTCTTTATCTATAGGAAGCCTTTTTATTTCCTGAGCATTTGGAAGAAAATCATATATATGAGGTAGTGGGTCTTTCATTGCACAGACTACTTTTTTTCCTTTTTTTCTAAGGAAGGAGCATAGGGCAAGCATACTCCCTATACCATCCCCATCTGGATTTTCATGGGTAAATATAAGAATTTCTCCATTTTCTCTTTTTAATCTTTCAATAACAGGGACAACGTATTCCATTTTATCTCCTCCTGCAAATGTAAACCCGCCAAAATCTGAAGAAAATTATTCCTGTCCAGATTTTTTTCAAACCTTCTTTTATAGATTTTTTTCATCATAAGGACATATATCAAGGAGATTACATTCTTTACATTTTGGCTTCTTAGCTTTACATATATATCTACCAAATAGAACCAGGGCATTTGATATATATACCCAGTTTTCTTTTGAAAAAAATTTTGCTAAATCCTCCTCTATCTTTTCCGGATTTTCATGGCATGTTAAATTGAGTCTTTTGCTGACTCTTTTTACGTGGGTATCTACAACAATAGCTGGTTTATTAAAACCGTTAACTAAAATCACTGATGCTGTTTTTCTACCTACTCCTGGAAGTTTTACCAGCTCCTCCAATGTATCAGGAACTTTTCCTCTGTACTTTTCTACAAGGATTTTGCTTATCTCTCTTATCCTTTCTGCTTTTTTTCTGTAGTAGTTTATCGGTTTTAAAATCTCGTATAGGTCTTCTATCTTTGCTTTTGCAAGGGATTCTGGGTCAGGGTACTTTTCAAAAAGTTTTGGAGATACCTGATTTACTTTGACATCTGTGGTTTGAGCGGAAAGGACTACCACTATTAGTAATTCAAAGGGATTTCTAAAATAAAGTTCTGTTTTCGGATTTGGGAAATGCTTTTTCAACCTGTTCAACAGCTCTTTTTCTGAAAAAGGAGGAACAACACCTTCACATTCTTTTTTCTTTCTTCCCATTTTATTCCTCTAAAATAGGCTTCCCTGTTTTGCTTTAGTCTCTTCTTTTTTGTGTTTATATATCTCCTTTATTAGAGACTTAAACCCTAATTTCTCAAACTCTTCTTTTAGCTTTGAAAGGTTGGCTTTTTCCTTTTTTATATCCTCTATATCAATACTAATATCAACATCCTGTTTGAGTTTTATTAAAAAACGATTTTCTTTTAATCTATCTTTTGCTTCTAAAAATGCCTCTTTTAACCTCGGTTTTAAACTATCAAGATTTTCCAGTATCTTTTCTAAAGAACCATATTCGTTTAAAAGTTTTGCCGCTGTTTTTGGTCCTACTCCTTTAACACCTACTATATTGTCAACTGTATCTCCTACCATAGAAAGATAATCCACAAACTGCTCAGGATATATACCGTATTTTTCTTTTACCTTTTCCCTATCAAAAATTTCACCATTAACAGGATTAAGAATTTTTATTCCATCCTCTATAAGCTGCATCATATCTTTATCAGGTGTAACAATAATTACCTCAAACCCTTTATTCTTAGCTTTTTTTGCAATGGTAGCTATTATGTCATCTGCCTCAAATCCGGGAATCTCTAAAATCTTTATCCCCCATAGTTTTATAAGCTCTTTTATTTTGGGTATCTGAACTTTCAGTTCATCGGGGGTTTCTTTTCTATTTGCCTTATACTCTTTGTACTTTTCATGTCTGAATGTTTTACCAGGTAAATCAAAAACCACAGCTATATATTCAGGTGATAGGTCTTTCATAAGAGAAGAAATCATCCTTAAAAAGCCGTAGATAGCCCCTGTAGGTTCTCCTTTAGGACTTTTAAGAGGAGGAAGTGCATAGTATGCACGGTATAAGTAAGATGAACCATCTATAAGGACAACTTTTTTATCCATGCTTAAAAAATTAATACATAATTTTGTGATTGTAAAGATTTTGTTATTAACAAACATAAATAAAAATTAAAAACTCTTTTTATTAATAAAGATTAATAAAAGAAAAACGTTCTATAATAAATAAAAAATGGAAAGGAGGTTTGTATGTTTATAAAAGAGAGACTTTTTACTCCTGGACCTGTTCCTTTACCACCTCAGGTAATCAAAGCTCTTGGACAACAGATAATACATCACAGAACCCCTGAATTTACAGAAATATTCCTTGAAACAAGAAAAAATCTTCAGAAGCTCTTAAATACAGAAAGAGATGTTTTACTTTTTTCTTCTTCAGGTACAGGGGCGATGGAAGCTTCAGTTTTAAACTTTTTCTGTAAAAAAGATAAGGTCTTAGTTATCAATGCTGGTAAGTTTGGTCAAAGATGGAAGGAGCTTGGAGAAACTTTTGGTCTTGATGTTATAGATTATGAAATAGAATGGGGTAAAACTTACAAAAAAGAAAAAATAGAGGAAATAGTAAAACAAAATTCGGATATAAAAGGTATATTTGTACAGCATTCTGAAACATCAACAACAACACTGCATGATATAAATTTTCTTGCAGAAATCTCAAAAAAATTAGATGACTGTCTCCTGGTTGTTGATGGTATAACATCTGTAGGGGTTTATGAGGTTTACCCTGAGGAAATTGGTATCGACGTTCTTGTTACAGGTTCACAGAAAGCTCTTATGCTGCCTCCAGGTTTATCTGTCCTTTATTATTCAGAAAAGGCAGAAAAAAGATTGCATAAAAGTGATATACCAAAATACTACTTTGATGTATCTAAAGAAGCAAAAAAACAGGCTAAAGGGCAGACAGCTTACACGCCAGCTATAAATCTTGTTATAGCTTTAAATGAGAGTTTAAAACTTATATTGAACGAAGGATTAGAAAATCTTGCAAAAAGACATGCCATAATGGCTGAGGCTGTCAGAGAAGCTGTAAAAGAATTAGGTTTAAGACTTCTTTCAGAAAGTCCTTCAAACTCTGCGACAGGTGTTTATTCCCCTGATGGAATAAATGCTGACGACCTTAGAAAAGAGCTATTAAAAATAGGATTCAGAGTAGCAGGTGGACAGGATCACTTAAAAGGAAAAATATTCAGAATAGCTCACATGGGGTATTTTGATTTTATGGATATGATACAGGTAATAGCTGGTATTGAAATGGCTCTTATAAAAAGAGGGTATCCTGTAGAAGCTGGAAAGGGTGTTAAAAAAGCCCAGGAAGTTATTATAGGAAATATTTAATCAGCTTAAGTATAATAATTATCCAATATCTGATTATTAGGAGGAAACTTTGGCTGTAAGAATAATATACGTCAGACATGCAGAAAGTTTGTGGAATCCAATTGGAAAATATCAAGGAAGGCTTGACCCTGAACTTTCAGAGAGGGGACATAAACAGGCTCAGCTTTTAGCTCTGTCCTTAAAAAAATATAATCCAACTGCTCTTTATACAAGTCCCCTAAAAAGAACGTACATGACAGCTGAGTATATCTCAAAAGAACTCGGATTAGATATCAATGTTGATGAGGATATTATCGAAATAGACCACGGTGAATGGTCTGGTATGTTGGTTGAAGAGGTTAAGGAAAAATATCCAGATATGTTTCGTCAGTGGTTGTATGAGCCTGAGACAATAAAGTTTCCCCACGGAGAAACCCTTATAGATGTTTACAACAGGGTAAAAAATTTTCAGGAAAAAATGCTTGAAAAACATGATGGAGAAACAATCATAGCTGTTTCCCATACTGTACCTATAAGAGCTTCCTTTGTTGCAGGTTTAGACCTTCCTTTAGCTAAATTCTGGAGCTTCGGTTGTGATAATGCATCTTATTCAATTCTCGATTATGAAAAGGTTAGACCTATTCTTTACAAGCTGAACAACACGTATTTCTTGGGAGATTTATTTGTTCCTGCATTGGATGCCCTTTAAAAAGAGGCTTTTGCCTCTTTTATTCATTTAAAAACTTCAGATGTTTAGGGACTTTTTCTATATAAACAGACCTGCTTGGGAAAGCAAAGGATGAGCCGTTATTTTCAATTATCTCCATTATTTTCAGATTTATATCTTCCTTTATAGCCATGTATTCCTGCCAGACAGATGTGTTTGTAAATGTGTAAATAAATATATTAAGGGAACTATCTCCAAACTCATCAAAAAACACAAGAGTTGTCTGATTTTTATCTATTCCAGGATGGTTTTTAAGCATATCTCTTATATCTTCAACGATTTTTATAACTTTCTCTTTTGGTGTGTCATAAACAATACCTACTGTCATTTTTATTCTTCTAATGTTTCTTCTTGAGAAATTTTCTATTGGGTTGTTTGCTATATAGCTGTTTGGAACCGTTAAAAGGGATTTTTCAAATGTTCTTATTTTTGTGGTTCTCAGTCCTATATCCTCAACAATCCCTTCAACAGAGCCAACCTTTATCCAGTCACCTATTTTTAGAGATTTATCTGCAAGGATTGTTAGACCACCAAAGAGATTTGCAGCTGTATCCTTTGCAGCTAAAGCAAGGGCAAGACCACCTAACCCTAAGGAAGCAACAAAAGCTGTAACATCTATACCCCATTCCTGAAGTATAGCAACTCCACCTAAAACAACAACAAATGTTTTTAAGGATTTTACTAAAAAACTTCCTACTTCCCTTGAAAGTTCTTTTCCAAATTTTTCAGCAAACCTGTATATCTCACTTTCAAAAACATGTATGCTGTTATAAACAAGCCAGAAAACTGTGAGAATCAAAAGAGTTTTAAAAAGGTGGTCTGTTATTTCATTATGGATACCAAGAATATTTATTGAAAAATAGATACCAAAAAAGACAAAAAGAAATCTTACAGGTTTTATTAAAATCTTTAAAATTTTATCATCTATGGTTGTTTTTGTCCTTTTGACTAATTTTCTAAGGATTTTTAAAACAAATATTGAAAAGATTTTTCTCATAAAGAGAAAAATAAAAAGAACAAGCAGGGCTATACCCCACTTGTAAAGAGGTGTTCCTAAAAAAATCTGATTAAGTAGACTGCTTAATTCTTTTATAAAACCCTCTTCCATCCTATACTCTATCTTTCATTTTCTGGAACTCTTTCATAACATGAAAAAGTTTTGATGTATCTTCATCTAAAAAAGGTGGTAATCCAGGAGATTGTTTTCTTTCTCCTGTTTCATTTTTTCTGTTCATGAAAAAAAACATCCCTACAAAACCTAAAATAAAAGCAAATAAAAATCTCAACATAAACTACCCTCCTTAAACTTCTTTGAATTTATTTGTTATCGGCATTCTTCTATCTTTTCCAAAAGCCCTTTTTGTTATTCTTATTCCTACAGGTGCCTGTCTCCTTTTATACTCGTTTCTATCTATCATCCTTATAACTCTTTCAACAGAATTTCTATCAAATCCAAGTCTTACAATATCATGTACAGGTAAATCATCTTCAACGTACAACTTTATTATTTCGTCAAGAATAGGGTAAGGTAAAAGTTCTTCCTCATCTGTTTGATTTGGCCTTAGTTCTGCAGAAGGTGGTTTTTTCATAACTCTATCAGGTATAACCTTTGATATACCGTTTCTGTACTCTGCAAGTTCATAAACTTTTGTTTTGTACACATCCTTTAAAACAGCAAAACCACCAACCATATCTCCATATAAGGTGGCATAACCAACACTCATCTCCGATTTATTTCCTGTGGCAAGTACTATCCATCCAAACTTGTTGGATAGAGCCATCAGCAGATTTCCTCTTATTCTTGCCTGGAGATTTTCTTCTGCAACACTCCATCCTAACCCCTCAAAAACATGGGAAAGTTCATCCATATAACTGTTAAAGAGTCCATCTATACGAAATGTAAATGTTTCTATTCCCAGGTTTTTGGCAAGTTCGAGGGCATCCTCAATACTTTCCTTTGATGTAAACTGGGAAGGCATTAAAACACCTTTTACATTATCATTTCCAAGGGCATCAACAGCTATTGTTGCTGTTAAAGAACTATCAATACCTCCACTTAAACCTATCACTACCTTTTCAAAACCATTTTTGTGTATGTAATCCTTGACACCAAGAACAAGAGCTCTATAAACCTCTTCTGTTTCTGTTATATCAAGTACTATCCTCTGGGGAATAGATTCTAATTTCTCTTTTATTCTGTAATCTAAAAATATCTCTTTAACGGTTTCCTCCCTTTTGTATATAGACCTGAGATTTCTTAACCTCTGGTCTTTTAGCTGGAGTCTGAATATGGAATCAAGCTCTATATCACAGATTAGCAGGTCTTCTTCAAAAGCTGGTGCCTTTGTTAAAAAACTTCCATCTGGATTAACAACTATGCTGTTTCCATCAAAAACAAGTTCATCCTGTCCTCCAACAAGATTCACATAAGCTATTGAAACACAGTTATCCCTTGCCCTTACTTTTAAAAGCTCTTCTCTTTCAACTGTTTTTCCTATATGGTAAGGTGAGGCATTAATATTTATTATCAGCTCTGCTCCCTCTATAGCCTGTATGTTTATTGGATTCTCTGGATACCATATATCTTCACAGATTGAAAGACCTACTTTATAACCTTCTATATTAATAATCGTTATCTCATTTCCCCTCTGAAAATACCTGATTTCATCAAAAACTCCGTAGTTTGGAAGGAAATTTTTGTGGTATTTTGCCACTACCTTTCCATTTAATAAAACAGCTGCGGCATTGTATATATCCTCCTGTTTGTCAACAAAACCAACAATGGTTATGATGTTTTTACTCTCTTTCGCTATTTCCTGAACAGCTTTAAGATTCTTTTCTATAAAGCTTGGTTTAAAAAGAAGGTCTTCAGGGGGATAACCTGTTACAGCAAGTTCTGGAAAAGCTATAATATCACACTGGTGTTTAAGAGCCTCTTTAATAGCATTCTTTATCTTCTGTGTGTTTCCTTCAATATCTCCTACAACAAAGTTTGTCTGGGATAAAGCAAGTCTGAGCTTTTTCATGATACCCTCATACGTTTTGTAAAATTTATTAACAAAACAGACGATACTTTTATTGTAATATATATTAGATTTACATTTTCATAATACTACATAAACTAAGGTTTAGTGCAACATGGAAAATGTTTATTTAGGAAGGCAATCTATACTAACGCCAGACTTTAAAATATACGGTTATGAGCTTTTTTTCAGAGATAAGAAGTTTGATTATAAATCAAACTTTTCTAATGTATCTATAGAAGAAACAGCAAGGGTTATAATGAACATTCTTACATATATAGATTTTAACGAGGTTGTAGGTGATAAAAAAGGATTTATAAAAGTAAGTCCAGAAATATTGGAAGGTGAGTTTATAGATATACTGCCAGCAGAAAAAACTGTTTTTCAGATTTCAGGAATAACAGCAGTCACAAAGTACCTTATTTCAACCTGTGATTCTCTGAGAGACAAAGGATACGAAATCGCCGTACATGTGGATAGGGATTATGAAAGAGTTCTTCCTCTGCTTGATAGTGTTGATTATATAAAGATTGATATTACAAATTTTGATGACAAGGAACTGAAAACAGTTACAGATGTTCTAAAAGAGTTTTTAAATGCAAAGCTTGTAGCCGACAAAGTAGAAAATGAAAAGGATTTTTTATTTGCAAAAGAGTTAGGTTTTGACCTGTTTCAGGGACATTTTTTTGAAGAACCTGCTCTGTACTCAGGTAAAAAACTTCCTTCTTTTAAAGTGTCTCTTATGACTTTGTTGAGATACGCTATGAAAGAGGAAAGCTTTAAAAAGATTGAGGAGTTTTTAAAAGTAAATCCAGACCTGAGTTATAAATTACTTAAATATGTTAACTCTCCATTTTTTTATCTTAGGCAGAAGATATCCTCTATAAGACAGGCTTTAAGTATATTGGGATACAGGAATCTCCAGAAATGGGTTATTCTTCAGATTTATGCTATGGAAGGTGTTGATGTAAAGTACAATCCTATTCTTGAAAGGTCTATAATCCGTGGAAAAATGATGGAAATACTTGTGAAAAAAATAACAGATGATATTGAACTATTCGATAAGTCTTATCTTGTAGGTATGTTGTCTTTAATAGGAACAGTTTTAGGAAAAAGTAGTAAAGAGGTTTTAGAAGAGTTAAATGTATCTGAAGATATTAAAGAAGCTATTTTAGGGTATAAAGGTGTCTTAGGTAAGCTTTTAAAAGCTATTATTGATTTGGAGTATGAAAGAATAGAAGAAGCGAAAAAAACTATAGAGCCTTTAAATCTCTCCCTTGAAGATTTACTCAAAGCAGAGATAGAAGCTATCACATATTATGAAGAATTTATGAACCACACCTAAGATAGTAGATTTCTTAGAAGAACGGTTGCGTAAGAGCCTGTTGGAAGAAAAAAACTGATTGTTAAGCTATTACCTGAATTTTGATAAATCTCTATGTTTTTTGGGAATATGATGGCTTTTCTTTTTCCATCTGTAAGGATTTTTATACCTATAACCTCTTTCCCAAAATCTGACTCTTTTATTTTAAACTCTTTTAAAACCTCTGGTATTATTGTTTCAAGGTAACAATCTTTTATTTTAAAATCTTTTCCTGTATAGGGAATTTCTAAATTTTTTAGATGCTCTAAATCCCCAACATAGGTATAAAAATTAAGTTTCCAGTTGTTTATAAAATCAACAGTTTTATACGGATACTTCTCTCTTATATAAATGTGTAAATACCTGTTCCACAAAAAACTCTGGAAAGCAAAGTTAAACATTAATCTTACATTCTTAGGGAGGATTCTCAATGCTTTTTCTGGTTTTAAACCTCTTTTTAAGCCAAGTATAAAATCCTTTTCATATACCTCAAGGGAATCTTTTAACTTCCCGTAAATCTCTTCCCAGTTTCCCAGAGGTCCTCTATAACCTTTGTTTTTTAAATAAATCTCAATAACTTTTTTGTAATCTCCCTTTAGAAGATATAAAAGTATAAAATCTTTCTGTCCTTTTAAATTTCCAAACCTCTGTTCCCCAAAATAGTTTGGAAAGCCAAACTGTCTAACAATCTCTATATTTCTGTGTATCTTTTTTATCTTTTCTTTACTCAGGTTTCTTATTTTTATCCTGAAGTAATTTCCATCAATCTCACCAATAGATAACTTTTTCCCAATGTTTCCAATGAACTTTATACACAGTCCGGTTTCTGAGGAAAAATCCACATTTTTTACTTTAACCCATTTACCGTTTATTCGTTTTAAACATAGCTTTTCAGGTATATCTTTTTTAATAAGGGTTATATACTGGGATGTTATCCCAAATTTATCTTTTAGACCTGCAAATCCTATATCAGCGGGGTGGATTTTAAAAATCTTAGCTAATAATCTTATAGCCTCTATTGTTGATATGTTTGATTTTTTCAGTCTGTATAATGGATAATCCCCACCTTCATTAAAGGTTATCTTTTCTTCAACAACAAAATCATTTAATCTTCTTTTTATATGTTCATAAAGCTTCATTTTTTCTCTTCTTTTTCAATTGGAAACCCTTGTTCTTTCCATTCATTTATGCCACCTCTTATGTTGTAAACTTTAAAACCTAAAGATGAAAGAAAACGGGAAGCGGAAACACTTCTGTTTCCACTTCTACAGTAAACTAAAATTTTTTTGTTTCTAAAAGGTTTTAACATATCTATTTTGCTACCAAGCTGGTCTAATGGAATCAGTATAGAATCAGGTATTTTACCGTCTGATAAAACTTCTTCTGGAGTTCTTACATCAATTAAAACTATACCATCTTTTTCTTTTTGCAAAAGGTTATACGCTTTCTCTGGAGAAAGATTTTCAAAATTAGTTAATATAAAACCCTTCTGATAAAGAAAGAAAAAGGCTAAACCTGCAAAAAGGAAAAATGTTAATATGTTTGAAACAGTAAAATATTTTCTCATCAGTCATCCCAGTTTGGAGCTTTTATCATTTCAACATCTATCTCTGCTTTTGAGCCTTCTAACCATGGAGCTTTTCCATAAACCATGACCTGTTCCGCTTTAACATTTTCGAACCATGCTCCCTGAAGTTTTGCTCTTCTCATATCACTGTAGCTTATATTTGCTTTTATAAAACTTGCCTTCTGGAAATCAACACCCCTTAGATTGGAGCGTGTTAAGTTTGCCCCATCCATTTTAGCTTTTGTTAATTTTGAGGATTCAAGTCTTGTTTCCCTCATGTCTGCATTAGAGAAATTCGCATCTGTAGCATCACAAACGGTCATCATTGTTCTGTACATATTTGAGTTTTCAAAGTTTGCTTTTCTTAGATTTACTCTCTGAAGTATGGCTCTTGATAGGTTCGCATTTTTAAAATTTGAACCTGAAAAATCTGCATCAGCTATGAAAGCACCTTCAAGATTTGCACCTTCAAAATTAGCATCCCTTACTTCAGCTCCTGTAAATGTTGCTCCTGATAAATCCTGTCCTGACAAATCGATACCGTTTAATTCTGCAAAGGAAAAATCCATATCTTTCAAAGATTTTCCTTCTTTTATCATTTTTTCTACTTCTTCTTTAGTTAAATATTCCATATTAAAACCTCCATTTATTTTGTATAAACTGGATTATATGGAAATTATGATAGGTTTGTATGAGTAATATTACCATTACTGGATAGATGTTGTTATTTTATAAACAAAATCTATTTCAGCTTTTTCAGGTTCATTTCCTGAAGCTTTTGTAGATATAATTCTTATAGAGTATATTTCTATAGTTTCATCCCCCTGTGTTGATGTTTCCTTGGCTAAAAGCTGGGAGGCTAAAGTATATCCACCTAAGTTTGAAAAACTACTACCTAAATCTATCACATTTGCAACAACATTTGGGTTTGAAGAGCAGTGAAGGTTATCATCAAGCTGTGTACATTTACATGAAACAGAGTTATCTACAGACCTGCATATAAGGGTTTCTGCTTTCAGGCTTTCCATTATAAAATCAGCAGCACCTTTTGCAGCTTCAAGAGCTGTAGAATATCTCCTTGAAATACCGGATGTACCGCTTTCTGTAGTTAACATGTAAAGAAGAGCTCCTATGAATGTAAGAGCTATCAAACCCAATACCAAAGTAGTAACTAAGGCCACTCCCTTTTCGCTTTTCATAACTTCTCCTTATAAGTTCATCGGTTTTACAGATATTTTTAGTATTCTCCATCTGTAATGTTGATAATCTGGTGGTAGATTAAGTTTAAGTCCATCAACTTCTATATATCCTGTTGAGTTATTAAAGTTATATCCTGGGTCGTATTTACCATCCTGTATAAGAAGATAAAGGGTTATTATTTTCAGTTCTCTCCTTAAATCCCATGAATTAACGGCTCCATTTCCATCAATGTCAGTAAAGGAAGCTGAACTGTCTAAAGTACCATCTCTATCATTATCAAAAAAGGCTCTTGTATCGTACTTATCTATCAAACCATCCCCATCTGTATCTATTCCATATCTAATTTTGAAGTCAGAAACACAATCAAGAACAGGTTTATTATTTCTCAACAGATTATGAGTGTCTGGATTACAGTCTTTTAGCTTATCTCTATTTTTGTAAGAGGACAGTCTATAAACAACCTCATGACAGTACTGGTTTATACATGCAGAACCTGACCTATTTATTACATCCATATCTATTGGAAATCCGGCAAAGATTCCTTTGTCTGGACAGGTTGTAGTGTTGTCTATTTTAAGAAATGAAGATGTGGATATAATTTTTTTCTTTGCGTCTAAAAGGATTATATATTGATTAGATTTGTCATATCTTCTGTCAACTACAATACTATCCTTTAGCAGGGAAGAAGCACTGTCACATTTAATCAGCAGCCATCCAAACGTTTTGTTATTTGTGTTATTTAATGTTGAACGTATAACGAGTCTATTTTGTGAAGGTATCCATTCAATGGGCGGTACGTTTTCATCTCTTCCTACGCCATAGCCTGCATGTTCTAAATCAAGCCTTATGATTTCAGAGCCTACCAACTTTTCCATTTCAGATTCAGCAGAAAGGGTTTCTGTTTTGAATCCTTTAAGCAGGTTGGTGTATGTTAAATAAGCTCCCCCTAAAACAAGGAGAACAATAAACATTGTGATAACTAATTCTAATAGAGAAAGACCCTTTTTGTTATTCATTAATACTCTTCCCCACTACTGTTTTTGTAGTGTATATCTCCTTTTTATCCTTATCACATACTGTTATTTCTAATTCATAAAAATATCCATTGTCATTAATTTTTCCAACAACATAAAAAGGGTAGTTGAAATTCCCAAAACTCCTTATTACCTTATCAGAATCATCTGCATCCTGACATTTTTCATGTTTAAAAATAGATGTATCTAATGTTCCTTTAAATATGTCTATTTTTTCTCTTGCAAGTCTCACAGCTTCATTCCTTACTTTGTTTTTAAAAGAAATCTTGTAGGCTGTTAAAGAACCACTCAAAAGACCTATAAGTATAAGAGACAAAATAACAAGAGAAACTAAAGCCTCTATAAGGGTAAAACCTTTATTTTGCTTCACATTTTCCCCCTGAGAATTTTCCAAGTCTTATTCTTATGTCATCTACAGCAACACAGTCATACTGGGCATCTGCAGATGCATAATTTTTTGCATATATACTTGAACCATGAAATGTTCCCCTTATATCTATAGACACACGGTCATTATCACCTATAAAGTCAAATTCATTATTTAGATTGAGCTTATAAATACTTGAATTTAAATCACAATCGTTTGTATCGCATACATACAGAACTTTTCCAGAAAGTTTAATCAAGTAAGATTTTTTTTCCGCAAAAGCTTTTTCTCTAAACATCTGAAGTACACCGTATATCTTTTTTGTGTCACCTTCTACAGACATTTTTGTTTTCCATTTTGTGTAGAATGGTATTGATATCATTAAAATGATAGCCATAATACTTACAACAACAATAAGTTCTATAAGTGTAAATCCATCTTCTTTTGTTATTTTTCTAACCATAAAATCAACTCTCCCACTCTTCCTACAGTTTTTCCTGATGTTATTAACGGTATAGGTGTTTCCGGTGGTGTACCTGTCATCCATTTAGATGAGGTTTTCTTTAATATCTTCGAACCACCAGGGAAGTTTTTTAGTCCTATTTCCCTTATATCACCTCCAGAAAGTTGTAAAAGGAGTTTTCCTTCCACGTTTCTTATAGGGTAGGATGCACATGTTTCTTCAATAGCACCACCTGTAGCACAGTTTAGAGCCCAGACCCTTGTTCTTCCGCCAAATCCACACACATCTTCAGTAGGTTCTGTTGTTGTGAATACAATGATGTTCTGCCTGCTTAATGTTGGGTCTGTTATCATCCTTTCAGGAAAATAATCTTCATCATTCATATTTAGGTTTACCTTCCATGATATAGGTGGTTTTGAACTGCAGGCTTCAGAAGGTGAAGATGCAAACTCATCAAGGGGTATACATCTTCCTTCGTTACAGTTTATTTTTATACCGTAAAGTGTGTTAGGTTGCTGAATATTACTTTCATCTATTTTATAAAACCATTTACCTGTCCCAAAATACATGTACCAGTTGTTAAAGCATTTCATAAAAGCTATTTTTGCTGTTATAGGCTTTATACCTGTAAAGTATTTTTTGTATGTCCAGGATTCAGGGTCTTTCCCTTTTGTTGATATAAATAGGATTCCTCCTTTCCATTTATCATCTTCATTTTTTGCATAACCAAGGGCGATATAATCTGTAAAACCATCTTCATCATAATCAAGCCCCTCTGTAAATAACCTTCCCC
>CAYTOE010000023.1:0-15870 GCA_964439255.1 uncultured Aquificales bacterium | reverse complement strand
GTTATCTTCCCTTTTTCTTTTTTTATTCTTTCAATATGTTTATGGGCATTTTCAACCATTATTATGGCACCATCTACCATTGCACCTATAGCTATAGCTATTCCCCCTAATGACATGATATTTGATGTAATGCCAGATATTTTCATCAAAAGAAAACCAGTTAAGATTGCTATAGGAAGGGTCAGTATTATGACAATTGAGCTTCTTAAATGGAGTAAAAAAATAGCTACAACAAGAATTACTATAATGCTTTCCTCTATAAGTGCCTTTTTTAAAGTTCCTATAGCTTTTTCTATAAGCTCAGACCTATCATAGGTTGTTATGATTTTTATATCTTCAGGTAAAGATTGTTTTATCTCTTTTATTTTTTCTTTTACTTTTTGTATAACTCTGTAAGCATTTTCTCCAAACCTCATTACTATAATTCCACCAACTACCTCACCTAAACCGTTCAGGTCAACAAGACCTCTCCTGTTTAAAGGAACAATTTCAACTTTTGCTATATCTTTAATTCTTATTGGAATTCCATTTTTATCTGTTTTAACTGGTATATTTTTTATCTGATTTATATCCTTTATATACCCTAATCCTTGAATAATAAACTCAAAACCGTTTTTCTCTATAGTTCTTCCACCTATATCATTATTATTGCTTCTTATAGCTGAAATAACTTTTTTCAAAGGAATTTTAAATGCCCTTAGTTTTTGAGGGTCTACGGTTATCTGATAACCTTTTACAAAGCCTCCAACAGATGATACCTCTGCTACACCATCTACACCTAAAAGGGCATACTTTAAATACCAATCTTGAAGCGTTCTTAACTGCCATAGATTCCTTTTTTCTGAGTATAAGGCATATTCATAAACCCATCCAACACCTGTTGCATCTGGTCCAATTGCTATTTCTGCTGTTTTTGGGAGTCTATCTTTTATCTGAGAAAGGTACTCTAATACTCTGCTCCTTGCCCAATATATATCTGTTCCTTCTTTAAATATCACGTAAACAGCTGATGTTTCAAAAGACGAAATACCCCTTACTGTTTCTATTTTTGGAGCTGATAAAAGTGTTGAAACAATGGGGTATGTTATCTGATCTTCTATAACAGATGGTGATTGGCCAGACCATTTTGTGTATATTATGACTTGAGGTGGTGAAAGGTCTGGAATTGCATCAAGGGGTGTTGTTTTAACTGCCCATATAGATGCTCCTAAAAGTATAAGTACTCCTGTTAAAATCAGTACCTTATTTTTAATTGACCATTCTATAACTTTCTCTATCATTACCCTATCCTTGATTTAATGATGGTGGTGGTGCGTTATAGGTGTTGTTTTTTCTCCGGCTTTTCTGTACTTCCCTTTTAACTGAGCATCTGCATCAAGCAGGAAAAGTGCTGAATTTGCAACAACCATTCCTTTTTTTACTCCTTCAAGTATTTCGTAGTATCCATCTACATATATGCCTGTTTTTACAAAAATTGGTTCAAAGACACCTTTTTCTTTTTCATAAAAAACTATCTGTCTTTTACCTGTGTCTAAAACCGCTGTTTCAGGTAATACAGTTCTCTTTCCCAAAGGTACTTTTATTATTACTTTTCCATACATTCCTGGATAAAAAATACCTTCTTTGTTATCAATAACAATTCTTACATTCAATGTTCTTGTTTTTTCATCCATCATTGGATATATATAATCAATTTTTCCTTTTATTGTTCTTTCTGGATAGCTTTCTATATTTACCATTACTTTCTGGCCAATTTTTATATATTTGATATCTTTTTCATAAATTTTTACTATAAGCCATAGATTTTTATGTTTTGCTATTCTCATAACAGGTTTTCCTGCTTTTACGTACGAACCTAAGTAAACAAACTTTTCCATAATCCAGCCGTCATAAGGGGAAAAAAGGGTTATATTTTTCATAACTTTTTTTGTTTTTTTAAGTTCTTCAATCTGGGAGTCTGTTATATCCCAGTATTTAAGTTTTTTGTAAGCAGCTTCATAAAGCTGTTTTGCACTTTCTTTTAAAATTTTATCTTTTGAGTTTTTCATTTCTGTGTAATACTGATAAGCCCTCAAAAATTCTTCCTGTGCTGAAACAAGCTCTGGACTGTATATTGTTAGGAGAGGCTGGCCTTTTTTTACGTACTTTCCTGTAAAATCTCCGTAAAGTTTTTCCACATATCCATCAATTTTAAATGTTATATCTTTCAAATCTGTTTCTGGATGTTTTATATCTGCATATGTTTCAATTGTTTTGTAAAGTTCCATTTCTCTGGCTACTGTTGTATCTATGTTAAATAGCTGTTCAACAGACATGGTTTTTACAGGTCTATTAGATGGTTTCGGAAGTTCTATTTTTTCTTCTTTTTTAGAGGAGTTTTTTAGATAATTTTCTGCTACATCTTTTATTTGTACTGAAAAACCAATAACTATGCCTGATAAAAAGCCTATTAACAGGATAAAAATTATTTTTAGATTCATTTTAACTCTCCAAGAATAGCTTTTATCGAAATGGCTGAGATTAAGCTTTTAAATCTATTTTCGAGTAATTCATCTTTTATTGTTATTATCTGCTTAAGGGAAAACAGGACATCAACCATATTTTTTTTACCCACTTTAAATTCTGATAAAACACTTTCAAAAGATTTTTCAGACTGCTTCATAAGTGTATTAAGAATCTCCTCTTTTTCTTTAGATTCTAAGTATCTTATAAATGCTTCTTTTATTTTTTCTTTCAAAAACAAAAACTCCTTTTTGTATTTTGAGACCAATACCTTTTCTTTCTGTTTTTCATACAGGATTTTTCCTGTGTATTTTTTCTTATTCAGAAAAGGGAGAGTGAAGGATATCCCTCCGGAAATATAATCATTGAAGTTTTTTCTATAAAAGTATTTCACATATACGTTAAAGTCAGGTTTTAATCCTAATCTTGCTAAGTTTGTTTTTTCTTTCTGTTTTTCAATCTCTTTCTTCACTTTTAATAAAAATGGACTGTTTTTAACTTTTTTTAACAGTATTCTTAAGTCTTCTAACTTTATCTCTTTTATTTTTAGATTTGAAATGGAAACTTTTTTCCCTATCAGGTATTCTAACCTTTCTTTTTCCTGATTTAACATAGATTTTACGTATATTTTTCTTTTCCTGAGCTCCATGTAGTAAATCTGACTGTTTATGACATCGCTTTGTGAAGCATTCCCAACAGCATATGTGATATTTGAAAGTTTTATAATACTCTCTAAAAGCTTTGAGTATTCTTCAATAAGTCTGAGTTTTTCTGTGTAGAGCCATATTTTGTATAAGGTTTTGTATATATCTCTGTATATTTCCTGCCTTTTTGCAAGGATTTTTGCTTTTTGTATGAGAAATTCTTTATTTACAATTTCTTTTTCTGTTTCTAATTTTTTCAGGTAAGGTATCTTCTGGGAAATACCAATGGAAATACTTTGCATTGGTTCTAAATTTCTATCAAGTGGGCTATAAAAGAGCTGTAGGTCATTTATTGAAAGGTTTAGATTAGGGTCTGGTAAAGAAAAAACAAATATTTTTTTATAACCGTATTCTTTGAGTTTCTTTTTAATTTCTATCAGCTCAGGATTGTTCTTTTCAGCCTCTTTTATAAAGAAACTGATTTCTGTCCCATATACATTGCTACATAGTGTAGTAATTAAAAAAAGAAAAAAAATGTACCTCATTACATAGCTCCACAGAAACATAATTTAAAAAGATTTGCAACAATGAACATAAATACAAAAATCGCAGGTATGAATATAAGTTTTCTGGTTTCAGGTTTTTTATTTTCAAGGATAAACATGATTCTATCTTTTATATATCCATTAGCCATTGGTATTTCAAAGGAGTATTTTTTTTGATAAAAATTTAGCAAGGTTTGTGCATAAACTATCTTGTTTCTTTTAATACTTTCATCAGCTTCTATCTCTTTTAAAAGGGAAAATTTGCTTTTTATGTAATCTGGAAAGGGAAAAAGATTTGAAATTATAGAAATGATAAATAATTTCATGCTGTCTTTACCTGAAAAATGGGCTTTTTCATGTTGATAAACAGATTTTTTGAAATCTTTTTTCTCTTTTAAAAGTCCTTTTGACAGAACTATCTGTATATTTTTTATACCGAAGTTGAAGGCAATCAGATTTTCTGTATCTAAAATAATTATGTTTTTAAACTTTTTTAGGGTTTTTTTATGGATTAACATTTTTATTTTTGTATACTCTCTTACCAGGGTATAACCTTTAAAAATTGTTCTAATCCACATAAAAACTAAAATAGGAAGAGAAAAAATATAGATAAATATATGGAAGTGATACATGAAAAAAGTTGTTTTGTTCATTAATGAGTAACAGTTTTTTATATCAGAAATCCAGAAATGGAGATTTTTTATAAAGTATCCAGTTAAAAGTAGCGAAAAGAGAGCTCCTACTATTAAAAAGTAAAAATAAACATCACTTCTTCTCATTTTTTACCTTTTTTTCGATAATCTCTTTTATCTTTTCTATCTCTTCCTGAGAAAGATTCTCAACAGCACCTTCAAAAGCTGCAATAGTTGCTTCTGGGCTTGATTTTATCAGTTCAACTAAAACTTTTTCTGTGAGTATCTTTTCAAACTCTTCTTTTGATACTACAGGAAAGTACCTGTAACCTTTCCCTTCTTTTTCCCTTTTCAGGTATCCCTTTTTATAAAGTCTATCTAATATTGTCATTACAGTTGTATGAGCTAAATCTTCTTTCAAACTTTCCCTTACCTCTCTGACTGTTCCATTTCCCTTTTTCCACAGAACTTCCATAACCTTTTCTTCTAACTCACCAAAGGGTGATGGTTTGTTTTTTTTGAATTTTAATGTTTTAAGACCCTTTTTTATAAATTCAAACATATCGTCTCCTTAAAGGTTAAAACCAAATTTTGCCTCTTCTTTTTTACCGTTCTTTTCTACAGAGATAGTAATCTGCCATGTTCCTCCCATATTTAGATTTACATCACTTTCATAATGGTTTCCAGATTTTTCCACAGGATAATCAAAGCTCATCTCAGGCATACCCGGCATAGGTGGCATATACCCATTAATGCCAACTTTAACATCTGTTACAGGATTTTCATTCTGGTCATAAATAAAAATTTTCCATCTGTTTATACCAACAAATGGTGGTTTTTCTGATATAACAACGATTTTATAGCTTTGGGTTTTCAGTTCTTTTTTATAAGCTTCCTTTTTTTGGCAGGATAGATTGAACATTCCTACTGTGAAGATAATCAGAAATAAATAAAGAAATCTTTTTACCATTTTTACCACCTTTTACTATTAATTGTAGTAAATAAACTACACAAGCTCCTTTGAGCTGTCAAGTCCTTATAGGTTAAGTTATAAAATAATGCCTTTTATTGTATGAATGAAACCGTTGTAACACACAATATTGGCTGTTTCTATCTCATTTTCATTTATTTTTGCTTCAACAAAGCAGGCATTTTCAATTAAAAACTCAAAATCTTCTCTTATATTGCAGCTAACATCAATTTTTATCTTTTTTCCTGAAACTGTTTTCAGCTCCTTCATGTTTAACATTTCTTTTAAAGAAATTGCTTCATCTATAAGGTGGTTTTCAATAATTCTTTTTGCCTTTGTTTTATCTTTTAAAGCTTCTTCAAGTTCTGAAAGTTGCTTTTCAGATATGTAATCAATGGTGTTTTCAACCGGTAGAAATAGCGTAACAACCCTTTCTTTTAACTCTTCAGCATATTCAGTGTTATTTAATATCTGAAAGAAAAGAGGAAATGGTGTTCCTTCTTTAATCCTGTCTATAACATTTGGTAGATTTTCGGCTGGTGGCTTCCAGTTTTTCATTTTAGCCCTCCTATTTATTTTATTATTTATAAGTTAGTAAAAGCTAACTAATTTTCAATTGCTAACTGATTTATTTCCTTATAAGAAAAAAGGATAGAACAAAATAATGGTTTATAGTACCCTATTAATAGGAACTGAAAATAAATCCAATAAAACAACAGAGTTTGTTCGTGAAAACTCAGGTAAAGTTTTTAAGTTTTTATGCCAGCACTTTTTTTGTAATAGACTATATTATTTTAGATATTTAAAACGAACTGGCAGGAGGGATTATGAAAAAGAACAGAGGTTTTACACTTCTTGAACTTTTGGTGGTACTTGTTATTCTATCTTTGCTTGCAGCTCTTGTTATCCCAAAGCTAACAGGAAGGGTTGACGAAGCTAAGATTGATACAGCTAAAGTTCAGCTTAAAGAGATTAAAAGGGCTCTTGAAATGTACAAACTTGATAATGGTAATTACCCTTCTACATTTCAGGGATTAAAAGCTCTTGTTAAGAAACCTGATACACCCCCAGAGCCAAAAAAGTGGAGACAGTACCTTGAACATATTCCAAAAGATCCTTGGGGAAATGAATACGTTTATATATCACCTGCTAAAAATCATCCCTTTGAGTTAAGGTCAGCTGGTCCAGATGGTGATTTGGGAAGTGAAGATGATATATCTGTATGGGATGTTAAATGAACAGTAAAGGCTTTACATTACTTGAAGTGTTAGTTGCTGTTGTTATTCTGGCGGTTTCCTTAACCGCCTTGCTTAATATCCAGTCAAATTACATTGATAGGGTTCATCAGGATTTTCAGAGATTGGAAGCGCTTAAATTTTTTAAGAAGCATTTCTACGGTTTGAAGGTATCAGATGACAGATTTTTAATAAAAACAAAAAAGGAAACATTGCCCTACAGTATAAAACAGGTTTCTAACATTATACTTTTTAGAAAGACAGGAAAAAAAGTACTTACAGTAATTACTTATGAAAAATAAAGGTTTTACTATCTTAGAACTCCTCCTTGTCTTAAGTCTTGTTCTGATTTTTTTTGGTTTAGTTGGAATGTCTTTTACAAACAGTGTGAAAGATAACATGGAACTATCTAAAGATATAAACAGAGCTGTTGAATCCCTTTCTGTGTATAATCAACTATCTAAACAGCTTTTTTCAGCTTTTACAGGTAAAAGTATAAATATAAAATTGGAAAAAGATAGGCTGTCATTTTGTACTTTCTATCCTCTTTTTTTCTCCGGTTGTGTCAGGGCAGAGTATTATGTGGAAGAAAAAGAAGGAAAAAAAAGGCTTGTTTATGAAGAGTTCCCTTACTGTGATGGAAATTTAGGGCTTCCTGGATTGAAAAAAGAGATTTTAGCTTATTTTGATAATATCAGGTTTGAGGCTTACAGGAGAAATAGGGTTTATGACACTTTCTCAGGTAAAGAATTCCCTGATTTTATAAAGTTATCTATTGATAATGAGGATTATTTTATTCATACAGGGAGATAAGATTGCTTTTAATTGTTGTTTTTCTCCTTATAGGAAGCATAACAGCGGTTGTAACATCTGTATCTGAAGATAGTTATACCCTTGATGAGTATGTGAGCAGGACTATTGAGTATGAACAGATATACATGATGTCTGACCTTGCCTTGAAAGCTGTTGAGGAGATATTTAAAAATGATGACCCAAAAGTAGATTATTTAGGGGAGTTCTGGAGTAAAAATATTACTATTCCGATAGAAAATGGACAGATAACGGTCACAATTGTTGATCAGGAAAGGTTTTTAAATCCAAACTACCTTGTAGATAGAAATGACAAAATAAATGAAAAGTATCTTAAGGTTTTCCAGAGGCTTTTTTTCATTTTGAACATAAATGAGTCTGTTCTGTATAACATTATAGACTGGATAGATAAAAATAATATCTCCAATGGAGGGGTTGAGGATTATACTTCTTTTCCTGCTAAAAATGGAAAGTTAGATTCCCTTGAAGAGCTTTTAAACATTCAGGGTATAGATAAGACGGTTTTTAATGGGACAGCTGATCAGTCAGGATTTAGACCTGGATTACGTTCTGTAATTTCTCCTTATTCATCCGGTAAAGTTAATGTTAATACAGCTTCAAAATGGGTTTTGATGTCTCTTGATGAAGGTATTGATGAGACAATAGCATCTGCAATAATCTCTTATAGAAAAAAGAGACCCTTTAAGACTTTAAACGACCTGAACCTTGTGGATGGTGTAACTGGTGATATAATTCACAGAATTTCCACTTTGACTGATGTAAAAAGTAATAACTTTGTTGTTAATCTGGATATTAAAAAAGGCGAAAGAAATTACAGTGTTTTGATTCTTATAGAAAGGGACGGAAAAAAAATAAAAGAGATATGGAGAAAAATATATTAGATGATTGTATTAGCTAAAGATTTAGGCACAGGAAATGAGCTTATAGGGGAGGTTAACCCTTTAAAAAAGGAAATAAAATTAGTTGAAGGAAAAAAACCTTCAAAGTTTATTTACGGTTTTCCTGTGAATAAGTCTATATTCAGAAAGTACATTTTTCCTTTTAAAAACAGGGAAAAAATAAATAAGGCTGTTAAAGGAAATTTACAGCTTGACCTTCCTATTCCTTTTGAGGATGTTGAGTATTCTTTTGTCTATAGGGAAAGGGTTGAAGATGGTAAGGCTGAAGTCTTTTGTGTAATTGTCAGAAAAGAGGATATACAGGGATTTGACAAAAATAGTAGTTTAGATAGTGAAATTTTTGCCTTAATGAGACTTACAAAATTTCAATATATACATAACGGTGTCATAGTTCACTTTTCAAAAGATTATATATACCTTATTTCCTTCAGAAATAATTTTCCTGAATCTGTAAGGGTTATAAGGGAGAAAGATTTAGAGGAGAAAAAACTTTTAGATAAAAATACGGTTCTTTTTTCTGGAATAATACCTGATTATATAAAGGAGAAAGTAGAAAAAAACAGAATACTTAACAACCCTACAGGAAGACCTGAGTATAATATTCCTTACGGTTTACTGTTAAAAGGTATTGATGAATTTGGAATAGATTTTATTCACAAAGATGAAGAAGAAATTTTATCAAAGCTAATAAAAGGAATAGCCTATATAGCAGTTTCGGTATTAATTGTAAATGTAGGACTTATTATTAACTGGTCTTTAAAAGAGAAGGAACTAAAAAAGATAAAATCAAAAGAAAAAGAGATTTATATAAAGTATTTTAATGCTTCAGAAGCTGTTTATGACCCTGTTTTACAGGCTGAAGGTCTTGTGTCTTCTTTTAAACATAGTGAAGAAAGTTCATTAGACGCTGCAGATGTTTTAAGCCAGATAGGGAAGGCAAAAGATATTGCAAAAATAGATGAAATATACAGGGTAAGTATAGATGGTAATATCTTTTCTATACAGGGAAAGGCAAAATCTGTAACAGATGTTGAGAAGTTTAAAAATGCTTTATCAGTTAAATTCAAAGCTGAAATAGATGAAACTGTTTCAACTACAGATGGGAAGGTTAGATTTAGCGTGAAAGGTGAAATCTGATGAAAAGGTTTGTTCTTTATCTGGAAAGTTTGGAAAAAAGAGAGAGGTTTTTACTTATAGCCGGTCTGTACGGAATAGTTATTGTTGTTGGTATATTTTTTCTAACAATGCCAAATATTAAAAAAATAGAAAAAATAGATAAAAAAATCTCAAAAGAGATGGAACGGTACAATTACCTTTTAAAACTGACTTCCCAGTACATAACATTTAAACCTGTTTATAAAAAAGGTAACCTTTCATTGAGCTTTATAGAAAATTTAGCTAAAAATACAGGTGTTTATGAGTATATAACGTCTTTAAAACCTTTTAAAAAAGACAGTGTAGAGCTTACTTTTGAAAGGATAGATGGAAATAGGTTAACAAACTTTATAAAGCTGTTAAAAAACAATAATTTAAAAATAACTTCTTTTTCCATGGAAGACCCAAAGGGAAACGGTGAACTTAATGTGAGGATTCTAATTTCTCGGTAGGGAGAGTGTATGGGTAAGTTGGTTTATACAGCTATTTTTTTAATAAGTTTTATAGTAACCTTCGTATCAACATTTCCCGCAAAAACTGTAGTAGGTTATTATTTAACAGAAAACAAGGTTAATTATTCAAAAATAGAGGGGAATATCTTTAACCTCAGTATTTATGATGTAGAAATAGATAAAATCTACATTCCTAAATTGGATATAGAGAACAACCTAATTTCCATAGTGGCAAAACTAAACATGGAAAACTTTTTTAAGGTTAATTTCTTAGAAAAAAAGGCAAAATTAAAGCTAACTGAGCTAAATCTTGAGAATTTCCAGAAAAAACCAGTTGTTAAAGGGGTTATAACAACAAGTACAAAATTTATAAAAAATGGGGATTATATACTTACAAAAGGACAGGGCAAACTTCTCATAAAGAAACTTATTCCTATTAATATCACAAATATTCAGATTAGTTGGAAAGTGCAGCCGGAAGAGAAAAAGTCAAAAATAACGGCAAATATAGTAGGTAAAAGTATAAGCGGCTCTTTCTACGGTACATTAATATTTCCTTTAAGTAACAGATCTGATGTTAGAATAAAAGGTGTATTTTCAGGAAAGATTTTTGGAAGAAATGTAAAACAGGAAATAAATATAAATCCATTTTTACTTAAAGGTATTTAGATGCTGCAACGTATAAAGGAATTTAATATAAACAGGCTTTTTGTTGCTTTATTGTTTGTTTCTGCTGGAGTAACCCTTGCACTTATTGTTAATGGATATATAGAGTACAGGTTTTTCTCTATGCCGCCAGAAATAATAAAGCCTGTTGAAGAGAAAGCTCCCCATAAGAAAAAAAGTTATGACGATATATTTCTCATTTTCAGAAAAACAGAACCTGCTCAGCAGGTTGTACAGGAAAAAGGAAAAAAAGAGGTTGTTTCTTCTAAAACAGCTATAGGTAATATATACCTTATCGGTACAGTGGTTTTGGAAAAAGAGAAGTACGCATTGGTAAAAATTGGAAATAATGGGAAAATGGTAAAGATAGGAAGTAAAGTGGATGGTTTTAAAGTTGAGGATATTAACAAATACTCAATTATCCTTTCAAAAGGAGGAAAGAGGTATAAACTTTCGGTAAAAATAAATACCTCTGGAACAAAATTTTCCTCAAGGAAAAACATTTATAAAAAAGAAGACTTAAAATCGGTATCCAAAGAAACATATAGATTAGACAGGCGTTTTGTAGAAGAGCAGACGGCAGATATTGGAACAATCCTGAAAGATGTTTTTATTGTTCCTGTTGTTAGGAAAGGAGAAACAGTAGGTTTTAAATTCAGATATGTAAAACCGGGAAGTCTTCTGTACAAATATGGTCTCAGAAGCGGAGATCTGATTTTAAGTGTAAATGGAAGACCTATAAGAACTGTAGAGGAAGCATTTAAGATTTACAATATTTTAAGGAATGAAAATCTGGTTCAGGTGGAGATTGAGAGAAGAGGAAAAAGAAAGGTTCTTGTTTATGAAATACACTAAAAAGAGGGAAGTATGATAGAAGGTAGAAAGCTTTTTTTACTGGTATTTATTTTGTTTTCTGTGTTTATCTGGAACAAAAATGCATTTTCCCAGGAGAAACTCACTTTTGATACAGTTATAGAGGAAGCAAGAACTTTTAAAAAAACAGGTAAGGTTTTTTTCAACTTTGAGAAGATAGACCTGAATCTTCTCACATACTTTATAGCTGAGCTTACAGGAAAAAATATAGTTATTGGAACAGACCTGAGAGGAACAGCTTCCCTCGTTTTTTCTGAGCCTGTAACAATAAAACAGGCATGGGACATATACACGTCTATTTTAAGGACAAGAAATTACACAGTTGTTGATAAAGGTACCCACGTTGAGATTGTTTCAACGGCGATATCAAGGAATATCGTTCCACCTGTCCAGGTGAGAAATGGGAAATCTGATGAGGTTGTAACTTACGTCTATAAGCTGAAAAACGCAGATATATTTCAGGTTCTAAATGTTATAAGAGGCCTAAAATCCCCAAGAGGACTTGTTTTTTCTTACAATCCAGCAAACGTCATAATCATAACTGATACAGCAGCAAACATAAAAAATCTGAAAAAAGTTATTTCTATAATTGATACTTCAGAGATAGGTGTTGTAGTAAAAATTTACAAGCTGAAGTACGCAGAATCTCAAGAAATTTCTTCTGCAATAAATATGATATTTGGAGATTATGCTAAAAAAGGCATACCTGTAAAAACATTCAGTCTGAAATCCCAGAATGCTGTTATCATAAAAGCACCGAAGGAGGCTATTTCAAGGATAGATAGGGTGATATCAGAACTTGATGTGCCTGTTGAAAATTTAGCCTACAGAAGATTCTGGACAATATATCTTAAGAATGCCAAAGCTAAAGATATAGCAAATGTACTCAATCAGCTCCTTGAAAATATAAGTTTAGTTTCCTTTGAAACAGAAAAAGCCCAATCAAAAAAGGGAAAGGGAAAGCCTGTTGTTTCAGCCGTAAGAACTGTTAAATCCCAGAAAGAAAAGCCAAAAGTTATAGCAGAAGAAACATCCAATGCCCTTGTTATATACGCAAACAAACTTGAATATGAAGCTATTAAGTCCCTTGTTGAAAGTCTTGATAAACAGAAAAAGCAGATTCTTATAACCGCTTTCATAACAGAAGTTTCACAGTCAGCTTTAAAAGAAATGGGTGTAAGGTGGCAGATTTTTGGAACACAGGGTGGAACAGCTTTTAAAGGTGGTATATCTGAAAGTGGTTTTTACAACCTTATTGGACAGACAAATTTTGTTGCTGGTGTTATGTCAACATCTGGAAAAAAAGTTGATATAAATGGAAATACACTATTTTTCCCTGAGCTTCTATTTATGTTTTCACTTTTAGAAAAAGGTTCCGGTTTTAATGTTATCTCTTCACCAAAAATACTTGCAATGGACAATATGAAAGCAAAAATCAATGTTTCACAGGTTATTCCTTATGCAGAAAGCGTAAAATACGACGTAAATGGAAATCCAATTGTCAATTACGATTATAAAGAGGTTGGACTTATTCTTGAGGTTACACCCCATATATCAGGCAAAAATGTTATTCTTGAACTTCATCAGGAAGTAAATGATATTATAGGTTTTGAATCTGCGAGTGTTGGAAATCTCAGTTATATTGTTCCAAAAACATCAAAAAGAGAGATAGACACAACAATAACTGTAGAAAATGGAAAAACGGTTGTTTTAGGTGGTTTAATATCAAAAAAAACTGTTAAAAGCATGGAAGGTGTACCTATCCTTTCCCATATTCCTTTAATAGGAAACCTTTTCAAATACAGGTCTGACAGTAATGATAAAACTAATCTCTTTGTGTTTATGACACCTTTTGTTATAGAAAAACCTGAAGATTTGGCTAAAATAACAGAAGAACATATGAAACTTGTTAAAAAGCTTCAGAAGTTAAAAGAAAAGGAAAAGAAAAAGGTTGAAAAGAGAAATAAAGAGAAAGATATTTTAGAAGAATACAGAGAGTTTTTTGGAGGTTGAGCCATCGATACGTTAAGCCTTTCCATAGATTTTATAAAGGATAATTTTGTGCTTCCTGCAGGGGAAAACAGGGTATATATAACAGAAAAAACCCCTTTTTATGCTATAGAAGATATAAGGTTTCTCTTGGGCGAACCTCCTGAAACGATTCTTATTTCTGAAAAAGAGTTTTTTGAAAAACTTGAAGAGTACATAGCAAATATAGAGAGTGATATAAGGCAGGAAGGAGAAGAAAAGGAAGAGAGTTTTTTTGAAAACCTACTTGAAAGCTCTGATTCACCTGTTATACAGCTCTTAAACTCTATATTTTTAAAGGCTGTAAGGTCAAATGTTTCAGACATTCATTTTGAGCCCTTTGCAGACAAAGTTTCTGTGAGATTCAGACTTGATGGGGTTTTACATGAGGTTAATCAACTCCCTGTAAATGCCTATCCTCAGGTTGTATCAAGGGTAAAGGTTATCGCAAAACTTAATGTTGCAGAAAAAAGACTTCCACAGGATGGGAGGATAAGGGTAAAGATAGGAAGCAAAGAGCTTGATATGAGGGTATCAACCTTACCTACAGTTTTTGGGGAAAGGATAGTTATAAGACTTTTAGATAAATCAAACAAGGTTTTAACACTCGAAGAACTTGGTTTTTCAAAAGATGACAGAGAAAAGTACCAGAGGATTATAAAAAAACCTTACGGACTTGTTCTTATAACAGGTCCAACAGGCTCAGGAAAATCAACAACCCTTTATGCTTCTCTTTTAAAGCTGAAAACACCCAAAAAAAATATTATCACCATAGAAGACCCTGTTGAGTATCAGATAAACGGGATAAGTCAGATACAGGTTAATCCCCAGATAGACCTTACCTTTGCAAATGGGTTAAGGAGTATTTTGAGACAAGACCCTGATATTATAATGGTTGGAGAGATAAGAGATTTAGAAACTGCAGAAATAGCAATTCATGCCTCTATGACTGGACACCTTGTTCTTTCAACACTCCACACAAACGATGCCCCTTCTGCTGTTGCAAGACTTGTGGACATGGGAGTTGAACCATTTTTGATAGCATCATCTTTAGAAGGTGTTATAGCCCAGAGATTGGTCAGGAGAGTTTGTGAGAACTGCAGAGAGGAAAGAGGTTTAACAGAAGCTGAAAAAAAAGAGATAAGAAAATTCTACAGCTATAACATAGATTTTTCAAACATAAGGGTTTCTTATGGAAGAGGCTGTGATGAGTGTCTTGGAACAGGCTTTAAAGGTAGGATAGCTATATATGAGATAATGGAAGTTGATGAAGATATTAGAGGATTAATATCTAAAAATGTTGAAACATCTGTTCTAAGGAAAAAAGCTATGGAAAAAGGTATGAAAACCTTGATACAGGATGGTATTGAAAAGGTTCTAAAAGGTATTACAACCCTTGAAGAAGTACTACAGGTAGCACAGGTATAAAATGCCATTTTACAGATATAAAGCTTTTAACCAATCAGGAAAAGAGATAACAGGTGTTGAAGAAGCCCCTTCCATTTACTCATTAAAAAAGTACCTTGTGTCTAAAGATTTGCTTCCAGTGGAAATCGTAGAGATATCAGCTGAAAAAGAAAAAAAATCCTCTCCTTTAAAAGATTTTTTATCTAAAGGTATATCATTAAAAAAAGAGATATCAGACGAGGAGATATCATTACTTTTGTACGAAGTAGGTCTTCTTCTAAATAGAGGTGTCCATATAACCCAGATATTTGATATCCTTTCTAAACAGACTGAAAATCAAAAATTGAGGGATTCACTTTTATCTATTAAAACGTATATTCAGGAAGGAAGTTCTGTAGGTGAGGCTTTAGAAAAAACAGGTATTTTCCCTGATTTCCTTGTGGAGATGGTTAAGGCCGGAGAAATGTCAGGAGCTTTAGATAAAATATTCCTTTCTGCATCTGAATTTATTGAAAAGCAAAACGATTTTAAATCAAAGATAATAAATTCATTGATATACCCATCTATTGTTATTGTTGTAGGCTTTTTAGCTATGATTATTATTATGAATGTTGTTGTTCCAACAATAACGAAAATTTACTCCCAGTTCGGAAAGGAGCTGCCCACCGCAACAAAAGTTGTTGTAATTTTTTCAAATATATCTGGATTTTTTATTAAAACTTTACCTTTGTTTCTTATCCTTGGTTTTTTAGGAAAAAAAAGGTTTTTAACAAAAGAAAAGATAGACAGAATCAGACTGAAGATACCGTTCTTTAACAGGGTTCATCTTTATTCACAGTATTCAACCTGGGGAAATACTATGGGACTTCTTTTAAAAGGAGGATTAACACTTGATAGGGCTCTTGAAATAGCAAATAAAACTTTTTCAAATACCATTTTAAGAAATGAATTTGAGACCCTCGTTCAGGATGTAAGGAAAGGAAAATCCCTTAGCGGTCTTTTAGGTAAAAAGAAACTTCTGCCTGAAAATG
>CAYTOE010000022.1:0-16354 GCA_964439255.1 uncultured Aquificales bacterium | reverse complement strand
AGTTGAAAAAACAGGCCTTTCCATTGATGAACTGATGATTGTGCTTTTTGATATGGAATCAAAAGAATTAATTGTAAATGAGGGAGGAGTTTATATAAGGAGGTAGGAGGGCTAAAAGCCCTACTCTACTCGTATAAAAATTTATTTTTTGGTTCTTCTCCTTCTTTAACTTCTTTGAGGGATACTTTAGCTCTTCCCTGTTCGTCTATATCAATAACTTTAACAGTCAGAATGTCTCCAACTTTTATTTTTTCTTTAGCAGACCTTATTCTTTCCGGTGAAATCTGTGATACGTGGAGTAATGATAGTTTTCCTGGCATTAGTTCAACAAATGCACCATAATCTTCAACCCTTGTAACTTTACCCATGTAAACTTCGCCAAGCTCTATATCCATTATTAGTTTTTCTATCATCTCTTTTGCTTTCTCTCCACTTTCTCCATCTACAGCGTATATTCTTACAAGTCCATCTGGTTCAAGATCTACTTTTACACCTGTTTCTTCTATAATTTTCTTGATATTTTTACCAGAAGGTCCAATTATGACAGGTATTTTTTCAGGGAGAACCCTCATTGTTATTACTTTAGGAGCATGTGGATTTAGTTCAGGTCTTGGTTCAGGAATAGCCTCGTACATTAAATCAAGTATATACATTCTTGCTTTATTTGCCTGTTTTAAAGCTTCATCTAATATCTCTCTTGTTAATCCTTTTATCTTAATATCCATCTGAATAGATGTAACTCCATCTCTTGTTCCTGCAACCTTAAAATCCATATCTCCGAGGTGGTCTTCATCTCCTAAAATGTCTGTAAGAATGACATAATCATTACCTTCTTTTAGAAGTCCCATCGCGATACCGGCAACATGTTTTTTCATTGGGACACCAGCATCAAAAAGGGATAGAGAAGCACCGCAAACTGTTGCCATTGATGTTGAACCATTTGATTCAAATATTTCAGAAACAACCCTTATTACATAAGGAAATTCTTCTTCCGGTGGTATTAAAGGTTCTACAGCCCTTTCAGCAAGGTTTCCATGTCCAATCTCTCTTCTTGAAGGAGCCCTTGGAGGTCTTGCTTCACCAACACTGAACGGTGGGAAGTTATAGTGAAGCATAAACCTTTTCTTTTCTTCTCCTTCTTCTATACTTTCTTCTATCTGTTCTTCACCTGGAGCCCCAAGGGTAGTAGCAACAAAAGCCTGTGTTTCTCCCCTTGTAAATATAGCAGAACCATGTACCCTTGGAAAGAGACCTGTTTTTATCCATATAGGTCTTATCTCATCAGGCTTTCTGCCATCTATTCTTACCTTTTCTTTTAAAACTTTTTCTCTCATTAATTGGGAAGTAATCTCTTTATAGATAACTTCCACTTTATTTTCAAGTTCCTCTGGAATCTCTATTTCTGATATTGCTTCTTCTAATATCTCTTTTAATGCAGACCTTCTTTCTTTTTTGTCTTTAATGGATAGTGCTTCTTTTACCTTTTCAGAAACTTTTTCTTCTAACTTTTCTTTCAGTTTTATTTCTTCTTCATTTATTTCAACAGTTATCTTTTCTTTTCCTACTTTGTCTCTAAGCTCTTCCTGTATCTCAACTAACTTTTTTATCTCTTCGTGGGCAAACATAATGGCATCTAAAACCACATCTTCAGATACCTCTTCTGCTCCTCCTTCTACCATTACGATTGCCTCTTTTGTTCCAGCAACGACAATATCTATGTCAGATTCATTTCTCTGTTGATAGGTAGGATTTACAACAAACTCACCGTTTACCCTTGCAACTCTTACACCGGCAACAGGCCCTTCAAATGGGGCTTCAGATATATGGAGTGCAGCAGAGGCACCAACTATTGCTAACACATCAGGGTCGTATTTATCGTCAGCAGATAAAGTTAGAGCTGTAATAACGATATCATTAAAAAATCCTTTTGGGAAAAGGGGTCTTAAAGGTCTGTCTATAAGTCTTGAAACTAAGATTTCTCTTACAGATGGTTTACCTTCTCTTTTTACAAATCCACCGGGTATTTTTCCATATGCGTATGTTTTTTCTCTATACTCAACAGTTAATGGGAGAAAGTCAACATCAGCCTGTGCTTCTTCAGCGACTACAGCAGCAACAAAAACCGCTGTTTCTCCCTGTCTTACTATAACAGCTCCGCTTGCCTGTCTTGCAAAATAGCCTGTTTCAATTGAAACAGGCTCATTATTTATAATAGTTTCTACTTTTTCAAATTTTCCTGTGGTAATATCTCCTACTTCTCCCATTACTTACTCCCGGTTGCTTCTCTTATTCCTAACTCCTGAATAATTTTTTGGTATCTTTCAACATCTACCCTTTTAAGGTATTTTAAAAGTTTTCTTCTTTTGTTAACCATACCAATGAGACCTCTTCTTGAATGGAGGTCTTTTTTGTTCTTTTTAATATGTTCTGTAAGGTTCTTTATTCTTTCTGTTAAAATCGCTATCTGCACTTCTGGAGAACCTGTATCTCCTTCATGTCTTGCGAATTTCTTTATTATCTCTGCTTTTTTCTCTGGTGTAATTGACATAAATTAAACCTCCTTTCAAAATTTTATTTAAAGTTTTCAGGATAATATTTTACGAACTTTATATTATACAACTTTATATATATTCTTCAAAGTTATATACAACAAATGCACAGTTGATACCACACATAAAACCAAAATTTTAATACTCTCTATTATCCTTAATATTAATTATATTCTGTTTGATAAATAAAATTATATAAACTTTGTAAAACCTGTTTTATAGCTTGTGATCTACTATATGGATTCCCTGGAATTTTAAATTTTAAATTCCTTTAAAGTTTCTTTTACAAAATCTTCAGAAATATTTAAAATCTCCGCTATTTCTTTAGGTGGTAACTTAAATTTTTTGTAAATTCCGATAATGGCTTCTTTTTTAGCTTTAAGTTCACCTCTTTCCAATCCCTTTTTGAAAAAAGGGTTCTGTTTAATCATTTCTTCTGTTATGGTTAAGGGCATTTCCCTTTACTCCAAAAGTTTACTTAATTTCTCCATTAATTTAGGTCTATAATCAAGTGCAATCAATAATTTCCTTATGTAATCTGCTCTTTGTTTTTCTGGTAGTTTTATTAGTTCATCTATTAAAGAAAATATATACTTTTCAAAATTTTCCACTCTACACAAAACAGCTAATATTTTGTCTTCTAAACTATTACTTTCTAATAACTTTTTACATTCTATATCTTTTATATCCTTTATTTCGTAACTAAACTCAATACTGTCAGCTTTTAAAGTGTTTTGCATATTAGGTCTACCATCACCTACATATAATACAATCTGTTTTATAGGTTTATTTTTATATCTTTGCTTTAAAAGAATATAGTATTCGAGCATTCTAAAAATCATATTTTTGTCATTCTGTGTTTGGAGTTCTAAATGAAGTATAATTCCGTTCTCGAGTTGTAGTATAAGATCTGCTTTTCTTTCCTTGGTAGAAGGAAAAGTATTATCAAGAATTTTTTCTCCTCTTTGTCCTGTTAAAATACTTACAAACTTTTGTGGTATATTCTGGATTATATCCCTTAAGGTTATATCAAACTTAGCCATTATCTTAGCATCCTGATATTATTACAACTGTTGTATTATATCCTTAAAACTCTAAGATGTCTCCATTCCACAAGAAACCGAACTTGAAAACAACATTTTCTTTTGGAAATAGATTTTTTACTGCCTTCAGGTAGTATTCCTTTTGAACTTTATACTTTTCAGCTATTTTTTTCATCTCTTCAAAATTGTTGTATCTGTTCGTTTTAAAATCCATAACAACCACTTTATTCCCTTTCCTGTACACCATATCAATTCTGCCATCAATGATTTTTCCGTCCTGATATAGAGAAAAAGGAAGTTCTTTAAACATTATTTCCGAAGATTTTAACTCTTCATAAATAGGAGATTTTTCAAAATTTTTAAAAATATTTAAAACCTGTTTTGCTACATTTTCTCTTATATCTTCTGGTATATTTTCCTCTTCCTCTTTTAGTATCCTTTTCATCTCTTCGAATGAAAAATCACCAAAGTTTATCCTCTCAAGTATTTTGTGGGATAGAATACCTGTATAAACAGGTATATCATTTTCTTCTTTCCTTATTTTCTTTATATCAATATCTGCTTTTTCCATCTCTTTTGATACAGATGTTATTATCTCTTTTTTAATTGCTTGTTCATAACTCTCTTTTCTTTTTTCCTCTTCTTCTTTTATTGTTTTTAATTTTTTTTCAATATCGTAGAGTGTTTTTTCCTCTTTTTTTTCATCAGGTTCAATATTTATCTCTTTTATATCAATTTCTTTAAACTCAATCAAATCTTTTGGAACATTTTTTAGTCCTTTTTCAATTATTGAGAAAAGGGAATGCTTATAACTTTTTTTCATTTTACTATTTATGAGTATTAACCTTTCTTTTGCCCTAGTTAAAGCAACATAGAGTATTCTTTCATTTTCATTTTTTATACTTTCTTTTATCTTATCCACGATTTCTGTATTTTCTTTACATTTTTCTATTTCAGACAGTTCTTTGCTTTTTGCATAATAAAAGTTTAAAAGTGGTTTGTCTTTATAAAGGTATATCTCAGGGATGTTTATCCTGCCTGGCACAGAGGATAACATAGGTATGATAACGATTTTCTTTTCAAGACCTTTTGATTTGTGCATTGTCATAATTTCAACCCCTTTTTCATCTGTTTGGGGTAATTCTTCAAAACCTGTTTCTATATAATCAATAAATTCTCTAAGTGAATAACCTTCAGAGCTTAATTTTTTACCTAAGATATACAATTTTTCAAGGTTTTTTATTTTTTTGTTCCCATCTGGAAAAAGTGAAAAAATTTCTAAAAGATTGGTTTTTTCGAATATTTCTTTTAAAATCTCCTCTACATCTTTTTCTTTTTTTCGGGCTAATCTTTTTATAAAAGATATATCTCTGTTTTCTATCTCTAATCTTTCCTCCATAAGCTCTTTTTCGGTTGCAGAAAATAAAGGTGATTTCAGAAGATAAAGTAGAAAAAGTTCATTATCAGGACTGTTTATATATTTCAAGATGTTTAAAACGGTTTTTATTTCTTCTTTGTCAAACAGATTCTCATTTGAAAATGTTTTAACGGGAATAGAGTATTTCTCAAAAACTTCTCTAAAAATGATTATATCTTTATTTCTCCTTAAAAGAATTAAAATATCATCTAATTTTTCCCCTTCTTTTAACAGATTTCTTACAGTATAAACTGTAAAAAAAGCCTCTGATTCAACGGCTTTTTTTTCATCTATTTTCAGATTTATTATCTGAACTTTTCGGTTTTTTATGCTTTTTGCCCCATTTTTTACAGGTTTTCTATACTCTTCAGGTATATGTTTTAAAATTTCACTTTTAGAAAAAAGAGCGTTAAAAAATCTGACTAACGTTTCTGAACTTCTGAAGTTTGTATCTAAAACCACATTCCTGAACTTATTTTCCTTCAAGAAAGAAAAGTAATCATCTATATTCGCATTCCTCCATTCGTATATACACTGTTTTGGGTCACCAAATACATAAATATTTTCTTCAGATATCTTTTTAATAATCTCAAGCTGGAGTTTGTCTGTATCCTGAAATTCATCTATAAATATGTATTTGAACTTTGATTTTATTCTGTTTTTTATATCTTTATTTTTAAGGAGTTCTACAGTTTTTTCTAAGATATCCACAAAATCTATGCTATTTGTTTCTTTTTTCTTTATATTAATAAAATCTTCAAAATCAAAGTACTTTTTAAGTATATACCTGCTGTTGAGATTCAGAAATGCTGTTTCCAGTCTGTTTGCCAATTCGCATAAATTTCTATCCATCTGTTGGTATATTTCATCTTCTATAATAGGTTTTATATAACTGTTAAATATCTCTTTACTTTTGCTGTTTTTTGAACTTTTAAAGAAATAGGATTTTCCTCTTTTTTTATCTGATATTTTTACAAAATTTCCATCTTTTATACTTTTTAACATTTTTTCTGGGTCTCTTTTTAAAAGGTCTTTTTTTACATTTTCTTTTTCCAAAACAGTTAAGATTTCTTTAATCTGTTTGTTTTCAATAAAAATTTTCAGGTTTTCCTCAAAAGCTAAAGACAGCTCAGTAACCTCTTTTTTTAAAGAATTAAGATTTATTTTTTCTTTTTTTATTTTGAATCTATTCTGGTATATAGTTTTTAGTGTATTTTTTAGTTTTTCAGGTGAAATAAAGGATGTTATGTAGCTCCATTCTTCCTTATTTTCTATATAATCCTTTTCAACCCACTCTTCATAAACACTGTCAATAAACCTGTCTATATTTTCAGAAATGATAGCTGTTTTTCTATCAATATGAGTAATCTCGGGATATTTTTTTAGAAATTTTAAAAATACACTGTGGAAAGTACCTATATATCCCCTTTCTATATCCAAAATGTAACTGTGTATCTTCCTTTTTTCTCTGTAGGGAATATCTTTTGCCAATTGGGTTTTTAATCTGTTTATTATCCTTTCTTTAAGTTCTAAAGCTGATTTTTCTGTAAATGTGAGAATTAAAATCTCTTTTATGTCAGATATTTCATTTAACTTTTCAACAAGGACTTCAACAAGATTGTATGTTTTTCCTGTTCCAGCTGAGGCTATATAGTTTACGTTTGGCATAACTTTTCCTGTTAAAACTTTTTTATTTTATAATTATTTCCAAAAATAAAAGGGATGGGTTTATATGATAACAAAAGAAAGGGCACGAGAAATAGTTAAAAATTTTTCCAATGCAAAAGTACTTGTTGTAGGAGACCTTATTTTAGATAAGTACTTGTGGGGTGATGTTGAAAGAATATCTCCTGAGGCTCCTGTTCCTGTAGTTGATGTAAAAAAAGAAACTGTTAATCTTGGTGGAGCCTGTAATGTGGCCTGGAATATTTCAGCTCTTAATGGAAACGTTTATATAGCAGGTGTTGTAGGACATGATGAAAATGGTAAGATTCTACATTTTCTTTTAGAAGAAAAAGGAATAAACCCTGTTCTCATAAAAGATAAAGATAGGCCTACTACAGAAAAAACAAGAATTATAGCTGTTAGTCAGCAGTTGATACGTATAGACAGAGAGAAAAAGGTTCCCCTTTCATCAGAAATTGAAGACCAGATTTTAAATGAGATTGACAACATTATAAATGATGTTGATGTTGTTATTGTTTCAGATTATGGTAAAGGTGTGATAACAAAAAAAGTTATGGACTTTCTAAGAGAGGAAGGAAAACCTATATTTGTTGACCCAAAGCCCAAAAATATAAATCTGTATAAAAAAATAACTATTATGACTCCGAACAAAAAAGAAGCTTACCAATCTGCTCAGGTAGATTACGATATACCTGTTGAGAGTGTTGGGGAGATAATAATGAATAAACTTGGTACAGAGCATCTTCTAATCACGTTAGGTGCTGAAGGGATGATGCTTTTTAATAAGGATAAAATAACAAGAATACCTGCCAAAGCTAAAAAGGTTTTTGATGTTACAGGAGCAGGAGATACTGTTATCTCTGTTTTGGCTTTATCAAGAGCAGCTGGGGGAGATTGGGAAGAAAGCGCTTCTTTAGCAAATTATGCAGCTGGTTATGTTGTTGGAGAAATAGGAACAGCGGTGGTAAATCAGGAAATTCTTCTTTCTTTGATACCTTAAAAATTCAGGGAGGGGGAATAAACATGTTTATAAGGTATCTACCTTTAATCTTTTTTGTTTTTGTCTTTTACAGCTGTGATTTTGAAGGTGAAAATAATCGCTATATAACAGGGACTGCAAAGTTAGGTAACCTCAGTGATGCCCTTGTAAGATTTTTTGAAATTGATAATGATGGTAATAAAAAACTTGTAGATGTTGATGTTACAACTGATGGAAACAGTTTAGACGAAATCGGAAAGTTTAAAATCCCAGAGGATAAGATAAAGGATGATGCTCTTTATCTTATTGAAGTTTCAGGTGGTATTGACTGGGATAATGACGATGATGGAATAAAAAATAAAAAAGGTGTATTGAATAAAGGAAAAATCAGAGCCTTTGTTTTTGGGAATCAGCTAAAAAATTTAGACGGTGATTTCAGAGTTACTCTTGTTTCAGAACTTATTTATGAGTATCTTTCAAGAGAGTTTAAGTACAGCTTTGATATAAAAACATTCAGAGATAGCTTAGATAAAGCATCAGAACTTATTATTGATAAAGATATAAATGGCGACCTTAAAGTGAATTATACAGATGTACTTGCCTTTGAACCATCTTTAGATATTGATAAACTGAAAACATCTATAAAAAACAAATATTTTTCATATTCAGAAAAAATACATAAAAATTCAGAATATCCACCTATTTTAGATATCGAGCCTGTATGGATAGTTGGAAATTATAAAAATGCAGGTTTTATATTTGATGCAAAATTTTCAGATAACGAAGTTATTTTCGGTACACAGCGTGGAAATTTTGGTATATACAGTTTAGAAAGACCTGATAAAGGTGTCCCTATTTCTTATAAAAGCACAGGAAACTGGATATGGAATGTTGAAGTGGTTGATAATACAGCTATTTTGGCAATGGATTCAGGGGGTATTGGATTCTTTGATATAACAGACCCGGAAAATCCAGTCCTGAAAAAAGTTATAAAAACATACGAACCAGGGGTTATGTATGTTGATGTTGAGATTTATGGAAACAGACTTTTTGTGGCAAAAGGTTCATCAGGTATATCTGTTTACAATATATCTGATATAAACAGTCCTGTTGAAGAGGTAAGTTTTAAACCATGTGATTTTGTATGGGATATGGCTGTTAAAGGAGAGTATCTGTATGCAGCTTGTTATGATAAAGGTATGAAAGTTGTTGATATTTCAGATATACAGAATCCAAAAGTTGTAGGCGGTATCGATACAAATGATGCGTGGGATATAGAGGTAAATGGTAATTATGTTTACATTGCAGACCTTGAAGGGGGTATGGTAGTTGTAGATGTTTCTGATCAGAAACATCCAAAAAAAGTTTCTACATTTAAAACAGATGGATATGTGTTTGATGTGGAGGTGAAAGGAAATAAAGCCTATTTAGCAGATTTAGATGACGGTGTTTATATTGTTGATATAAAAAATCCAGAAAATCCAAAACTTGTTTTGAGATTTAACACACCTGGTAAAGCTTACGATGTTGAGATAAATAGAAACCTTATTCTTGTATCAGATGGACCTTCAGGATTCTGTGTTGTAGATACGAAGGTTTTTGAGTAAGAAACCCCGCTAAAAGCGGGGCTAAAAATATTTAAGGCCTGTACTGATTTATAATTTCATCCCAGACAGTTTCAGGATTTTCAGGTTTAAATTTCTCTTTGAGAGCTGCAACTTTATCTTCAAATGTTTCTTTTTCAACTTTGTAGAAAATACCTATAGGTCTTTTTCCTTTGAATGGTTCTGCATTCTCAAGTTCTGGATGGTCTGCGTCGAGAGCATGTGCAGCAAGTTCCTGTCCTTTTTTAGTATCTGTTGGATCATGTCCAAGCTCTTTATTTATATCTATAAGTCTTCCCTTGTAGTATTTGAATGTATCAATTTTGTTGAATGTTGGACATGGAGAAAGAACATTTACAAAAGAAAATCCTTTATGCTCAACAGCAGCTTCAATAATCTCAGTTAGATGTTTTGGATTTCCTGAATAAGACTGAGCTACAAATGTTGCTCCTGAGGCAATAGCAAATGAAAGAACATTCATAGGCTCATCAATATTTCCATAAGGTGTTAAAGAACCTTTATATCCTTTTCTTGAAGTTGGTGAAACCTGGTTCTTAGTGAGAGCGTACATCCTGTTATCCATCATAATGACTGTCATATTAAAGTTTTTTCTTGCTGCATGTGGAAAGTGCTCCATTCCAATTGAGAAAAGGTCACCATCTCCAGCTGTAACGATAGTTGGGACTTCTGGTTTTGCGAGCCTTGCACCTACAGCTGCAGGTATAGCTCTACCGTGGGCAGTATGAAGACCAAAAGCATTCATAAAAAGTGGAAGCCTTGAAGAACATCCAATTCCTGAAACAAGCTCTAAAGCTGTTGGGTCAAACTTCTCTTCAGAAAAAGCTTTTGCAAGTGCTGAAACGACTCCAAAGTCTCCACATCCTGGACACCATGTGGGCTCAATATTACTTCTGTATTCCTTTGGTGGAAGGCTTTCTTCCAATCTTACAAATTGTATAGACATTACGATAACCTCCTTAGTTAGTTTGATTTATGTAAAGGGAGAAAAAATCTCCCATATTAAGCATTAACTTCTTTTCCAACAAGTTCAACAATTTTTTCTTCTATTTCCTTAGGAATGAATGGTTCACCTCTGTAAACATTAAGCTGTTCAATCTTAGAAGTAGGAACATCTGTAAACATTCTTATAAACCTTGCAAACTGACCAAGATAGCTTGTTTCTGGGATAAGGACTTTATCAGCCATTGAAGCCACTTTTTCAATAGCATTTTTAGGAACTGGGAATAAAAGTTTTGGATAGAGAGCAGCTATTTTATATCCTTTTTTTCTAAGTCTTAATACTGCTTCTTTTGTAATAGATGCTGTTAATCCCCATGTTATAACAGCTATGTCTGCTTTTTCTCCTTCCTTAAGATCTCCTAAATCCCACTCTATGAGTTGTGGGTTTTCTTCTTCGATATTTTGAACTTTTCTCCATCTCTTCTCCATCATTTTTACTCTTGTTTCAGGGTTCGTTCTTGGAGAAGAATCTTCACCGTGTTCAAGACCTGTAGCTGTATAAGGTTTTGGAGAAATTTCAGGAGCAAACATAGGTGAAATTCCTGTATCAGTTACAGCGTATCTATTAAGCTGCTCTAAAGCCTCTTCTGTAACTTCATCTTTTTTAACTACTGGTCTTTCTATGAGCTTAGATTGGATTTCTTTAACATTTGGAGTTGGTATAGCTTCAGCTCTTAATGAGAGTGAACCATCTGTTAAGAATAAAACAGGAAGCTGATATCTCTCTGCAAGGTTAAACGCTTCTATTGTGAGATAAAAGTTCTCTTCAACATTTGTTGGAGCTATAACTACCCTTGGTCCTTCACCGTGTCCACCGAGAGCAGCTGCAAAAAGGTCTGCCTGTTCATGTTTTGTTGGCATACCTGTTGAAGGACCACCCCTTTGAACATCAACAAAGACAGAAGGAATTTCTGCCATAGAACCAAGACCGATAAGCTCCTGCATAAGAGATATACCCGGTCCTGATGTTGCTGTCATAGCTTTAACACCTGAGAAAGATGCACCAAGAACAATAGCTGCAGAAGAAATCTCATCCTCAGCCTGATAAACATATCCACCTGTTTTAAGGATAATTGGAGCGAGGTAGTTTCCTACTGTTGTAGCTGGGGTAATAGGATATGCCGCATAAACTTTGACTCCTGCAACAGCTGCTCCAAGAGCTATAGCCTGGTTACCTTCAAGGATGATAACATCTTTTTTAGGCATAGGACCAGGAACTTTGTATGGATCTATTTTCTTTATATGCTCTTTAACGTAGTTTTGTGCAACCTCAATAGCTTTAAAGTTTAGGTTAACTACTTCTTCTCCCTTTTTAGAGAACTTTTTAACAATTTCCTGTTTTAGAACTTCCATTGGAAAACCAAAAAGTTCAAAAACAGAAGCCATTGCAACAACGTTTTTAGTTATATAAGCTCCAACTTCCTCTTTAGCAAGTTTTGACATTGGAACCGCATATACAAAAACACCCATTTTTTCCAATTCTTCTAAGTCAGGTTCAAAGTCTCCACCTTCAGGACCATCCCAAATAAGAACTTTACCTTCACCTAAGAGAGGTTTATTTACCTCATAAGCTTCTCCATTAAATGCAACGAGTATATCGAAACCATCTCCCTGGGAGAGGATTTTCTCATCTGACATTCTAACCTGAGAAAGGGCATAACCACCTTTTATTTCTGCTGGGAAAGATTTGAATGTAACAACCTCATAACCGAGGTTTGATGCGGCTCTCATTGTAAAATCACCGGCAGAGATAACACCTTCTCCACCTTCACCGGCATACTTAATAGTTAAATCAAATGCCATAGCGGATTCCTCCTTTATTTTTTTGGCTTTAACTTATTCGATTTTTCATATATTTATTTAGTCCTATAAATATAACACTGTTTGATTTTTTAAATCAAGTTTTGAATCTCATTAATAGACATTTTCTTTTAATAACTTTCCCACTTTTTAACAGAATATTAAAAAGCAGCTGTAATGTGAAATTTTGTTACAGTTGTCTGTTTATATAATAAAATCAAGTACTTACATCACGTTAAAACAGTTTACAATGTAAATCAGTTTAACATAAATAAAATCATCTACAAGAAAATTCCTTTTATATAAATCACTTACATTAATGGCAGCTTTATTGCATGCCTTCTTACTCTATAAAAAATTTTTTCAAGTGAAAAAATGAAAAAACGTGTAATGTTCGGCTTTTATAAAGGGTTAGGTGATTTAATAACAGATATGCATATTATAAATTCTTTTTTAGACAGATTTGATATTTCTGTTTATGTTTCTTCATGGTTAAAAGATATTGCAGAGTTTTTATTAAAATCTGGAAGTGTTGTTTCCTACAAAAGCAGTGGGGAACTTTTTAAGTATAAATACAATTATGAATATATATTTTTAACACCAAATTATATTCATCCTGCTAAATTAGAAAAAAGAGCAACCCCTCTTTATATAACAAAATTTTTAATCGTTTTATTGAGAAAAAATAGAAATTCAAAAATTATAAGACCTTCTTTTAAAGAGCTGCTTTTTCATTACTTCCAGTTAAAAAATACATATTTAGATGAGCATTTTTACATAATGAGTAAGAAAACTGTTGAAAAAGTATTTCCTGAAATTAAACTAAAAAAACCTTACTGGAAAAATAACCAGAAACCAGAAATAGATAGAATCCTGATATTTCCTTTTTCTGGAAATCCCCACAAAGATTATCCTTTGAAAAAGTATTGTCTGATAGCAAAAAGCCTGAAGAAGCTTAATCTACAAATAACATTTTTATCAACAGAAAAAGATAGAGAAAAGCTTAAATCTTTAGAAAAAGAGTTTTCAGTTGAAACTAAATCGCTTGTTGATATAGCTAAAGGGATTAGAAAAACAGACCTTGTAATTTCAGGTGATACAGGTCCTGCACATCTATCAGCATATATGGGAGCAAATCTTATTGTTCTTTACGGTTATACGAAGCCAGAAAAATACAAACCACTGGGTGAAGGGAGAATAGTGGAAATTCTTTCAAAAAACGGTGTTGTAAAGGATATTTCCCACTGGGAAATAATCCAAAAAATACATAAAAATTTCCACTTAAGGGGGAGAATAAGCCATGGAGAACAAAAAGTTGTCAATATGTATTCCAACCTATAACAGACCTGGACTTTTGAAAAGGGCTTTAAATTTATTTTTGGAAGAGGTAATAGAGTACAAGGTACCTATTTATATTTCTGATGATTCAACAAACGATAAAACAGAAAAATTAGTATCGGATTTAAAAAAACGGTATCCGTATATCTACTATGTGAAAAATAAAAAGCCTTTAGGTATAGAAAATAACTTTTATGCTGTTTTAGGCATGCCTGATACAGAGTACAGGTGGTTATTGGGTGATGATGATTCAATAAAAAAGGGAAGTATAAAGAGGATTCTTTCAATTATTGATAATTCAAGGTACGACGGAATCATTGTGAATGCCTGTCGCCTTAAGGATAAAAGATTTCCCGAAAAAGGTTGTAAGAAAAAAAGGGTTAATCATATAACCTCCAAAATATACACGGATAAAGACAGGCTTTTAGAAGAACTTGGATGGCATACAACTTTTATGAGTACCATTGTATATCACAGGGATGTATTAAAAAACTTTAGAAAAGAGAGATATAAAAACACAATATTTCCCCATTTTGTTCTTTTTTACGACTATTTAGGAAGAAAAGAGGGTATAAAAGTTTTCTGGGATGAAAAACCTTATGTTTTTACGCTGAACATAGGAAGTTTAAGTGGTGCTAACTGGTTCAGAAATATTATTAAAATATTCACAAAACAGTGGTATGAAGCTGTTTTTTCTCTACCTGATACATACTCTGAAGAATCAAAACAAAAATGTGTGAAAAACCATGACAGATTTACAGGGGTTTTCAGTCCTCTGAAACTCCTGTATATCCGTTCATTTGGGTATCTAAATATAGAAACGGTAAAAAATTATGAAAAATACATAAGGCAGGCCGTTGTTACACCTAAACCTGTTGTATATCTGACATCTATTTTTCCTGTTCCTCTGGCAGCTTTAATGAGAGAAATATATCTGAAAATAAAAGGAGGGCATTAGCCATGTATGATGTTACAGCTTCTTTGGTTCTTTACAGGAATAATGTTAAAGATATTATCAGGGCAATCAGAAGCTTTTTAGATACGGATTTAAACGTTTTTCTGTATGTTGTAGATAATTCTCCTGAGAATATATTTGAAAAAGTTGTAAAAAGTTTAGGAAAGGATAGGGTTGAATATATATTTAACAATGGAGAGAACTTGGGCTTTGGTAAAGCCCATAATATAGCTATAGAAAAATGTATGGATAAATCAAAATACCACCTTGTTTTGAATCCGGATATATGGTTTAGAAAAGGAACACTTGAGAAACTGTTTAACTTTATGGAGAAAAATCCTGATGTTGGACAGGTTATGCCTAAAGTTTTAAACCCTGATGGAACAATACAGGCTTTGTGCAAAAGATTACCTTCACCTATAGATCTATTTGGTAGAAGGTTTTTACCATCTCCTTTAAAAAAACTACTTGATGACAGGCTTAAATGGTATGAATTCCGTGATGTTGGATATGAAAGCTTAGCTGAGGTTCCAGCTCTTTCAGGATGTTTTATGTTTGTAAGAACTAAGGTTTTCAAAGAGGTTGGTCTTTTTGATGATGGATATTTTATGTATATGGAAGATTACGATATGTGTAGAAGGATAAATAGCATGTATAAAACTATTTACTATCCAGAAGCTGTGGTTTATCATAAATATGGAAGACATTCTTACAAAAACAAAAAACTTTTACTCACCCATATAAAATCTGCAATAAGGTACTTTAACAAATGGGGTTGGTTTTTGGATATAGATAGAGATATAAAAAATATAGACTCAGGGAGAGTTGTATGAAAGGAATCATTTTAGCAGGAGGTAGTGGTACAAGGTTATACCCTGTAACAAAAGCGCTAAACAAACATTTTCTTCCTATTTATAACAAGCCTATGATTTACTATCCCCTTTCACTTGTTATGCTTTTGGGACTGAAGGATGTTTTGTTTATAACAAATAAATACGACCTGCACCACTTTCAGGATTTATTAGGAGATGGTTCTCAACTTGGGATGAATATAAGTTATAAAATTCAGGAAGAGCCAAAAGGTCTGGCGGAAGGTCTTGTTTTAGCTGAGGATTTTGTAGGTGAAGATAGTATATGCATGTTATTGGGAGATAATATATTCTTTGGTCATGATTTAGTTAATATTATGATTGAAGCGGCAAATGATATTGAAAAAAATGGGGGTGCTTATGTTTTTGGTTATTCTGTAAAAGACCCGGAAAGATTTGGTGTTGTTGAGTTTGATGAAAAAGGAAATGTTCTATCTATAGAAGAAAAGCCAAAAAAACCAAAATCAAATTATGCTGTTGTTGGTATGTACTTTTACGATAATAAAGCTGTATCTATAGCGAAAAACATAAAACCTTCAGATAGAGGTGAACTGGAAATAACATCTGTGAATGAAGAATATTTAAAAAAAGGAGAGCTGAAAGTTAAACTCCTTGGACGTGGTTTTGCATGGTTTGATGCTGGAACGCATGATAGCTTCCTTGAAGCTGGAGAGTTTGTGGCTACAATAGAAAAGAGAACAGGTCTTATGATAGGTTGTATAGAGGAAATTGCTTACAATAATGGATGGATAACAAAAGAGCAGCTTTTGGAGCTTGCAAAACCTTTAAGTAAAACAGAGTATGGAAGATATTTAATCGAATTAGTCAATGGTGAAAATCAAGATTGAGGGAATGATATGCCTTTTGAATTTATAAAAACAGATATTCCTGATGTGGTTCTTATAAAACCAAAGGTTTTTTCTGATGATAGAGGTTTTTTTATGGAAACATACAAAAAGTCAGAATTTGAAAAAGCTGGTATAAAAGTTGAATTTGTTCAGGATAACCATTCAAAATCTGTAAAAGGTGTTTTAAGGGGGCTTCATTTTCAGAAAGAGCCTTATGCACAGGGAAAGTTAGTCAGATGTACCAGA
>CAYTOE010000021.1:0-16495 GCA_964439255.1 uncultured Aquificales bacterium | reverse complement strand
ATGATTGATACCCATGCACATTTAGATATGATTAAAAATCCTGAAGATGTTAAAGAAAGTATTGAGAAGCTTGATTACATCATCACAATTGGATGTGATAAGGAAGAAATTTTTAAAGCTGTTGAGCTTTCTGAAAAGTACAAAAATGTTTATGCTTCCATTGGTTTTCATCCCTATGATGTAAATGATATAACTGAAGAGGATTTGGAACTACTAAGCGAGATTGCAAAAAAGAAAGATAAGGTTGTAGCGATAGGTGAGTGTGGCCTTGACTACTACAGGGATATAACCCCAAAAGAAAAACAGATTTACTTCTTTGAAAAACAGATAGAGATATCAAAAAAATTAAATCTGCCTTTAATTGTCCATTCAAGGAGCGCAAACAGAGATACAGTAAAAACTTTAGAAAAATTTGTCCCCTATCCAAATTCTGGAATTATACACTGTTTTGGTGGTGACATTCCTATGATGGAAGCCTGTGTTGAAATGGGATTTTATATATCTTTTGCAGGGAATATCACATACCCTAAAGCTAATGAACTCAGAGAAGTTCTAAAAAATGTTCCTTTAGACAGGCTACTACTTGAAACAGATAGTCCTTTCCTTTCTCCACAGAAAAAAAGGGGAAAACCAAACAAGCCTGCCTATATCTTCTACACTTTGGAGTTTGTTTCTGAATTTTTAGGAATAGATAAAAAAGAACTTGAAAAAATCACAGATGAGAATGCATTGAGGCTTTTCTCCAAAATAAAGAAGCTCCAGATAGCCTGATAACCTCTTTTATTAGATAATATTAAAAAAATCTCTGGAGTTGGAAAAAATGGAGTTTAGAGAAAGTGACTTACCCGGTATTGGGAGAAAATTTTCAATAATAACCTCAAGTCAGGATAAAATCACTGTTATAGTCCATGTAACAGGGAAAAGAGAGGTTTTTGTATTTGAACCTGATGATTACGACGAGCCTACCTGTGATGTTGTTATGACAGAGGAAGAAGCTAATCAGCTTGGTTCAGTTTTAATGGGAGCTTATTTTAGACCTGAACAGGAAAAGGAAAAAGAGTTATTACTTGAAAATCTTGCTATTGAGTGGATAAAAATACCTGAAAACTCCCCCCTTTCAGGAAAAAGTATAAAAGAATCACAGATTAGACCAAAAACCGGGGTAACAGTAATAGCTGTGATGAAACCAAATCAAGAAACTATTGTTAATCCGACTCCTGACGTAAAGATAAACTCCGGTGATACAGTTGTTATAGTAGGGACAAGGGAGCAGGTAGAGAGGTTTTTCCAGGAGTTCAACATAAATGGATAATGGACACACATTTTCTTTCCTGCTGATATTCGGTTTTTTGAATCTTTCTTTATTTGCAGCAGGATATATAGGTAAAATTCTGAGATTTCCAGCTGTATTTTTCTATATTCTGTTTGGTATATTCCTGGGAAAATTTATCCATGAAGCCGAAGCTATAGAGATTTTCAGTGAAATAGGAATTGTTCTTCTGTTTTTTTATCTTGGACTTGAATTTAACATAGACAGAGCTGTAAAAACCGCAAAAAAAATATGGAGTGTTGGGATAATAGATTTCCTGACAGGTTTTGGTGTTGTTTCTTTAGCTATGTACTTTATGGGTTTTGATATTTTTACATCTTTTTTAACAGGTGGTGTTGCATACGCTTCTTCATCGGCAATAACAACAAAAATCATCGTCGATAACCACAGAATAGCAAATCCTGAAACAGAGCTTATACTTGGACTTATGGTTTTTGAGGATATAGTCGCACCTATTTTACTTGCTTTACTTTCCGCTTTTTCAACAGGGGGGAATTTCAGTGCAGTCACAATACCTGTAATACTACTAAAAGTTGCTGTAGTTTTTGCATTTGCCCTTAGTGTAGCTCTATTTTTTAGAAAATATATAGCTGCTTTTGTTGATACATTTATAGAAGAAGAAATCTTTACTCTTTTTTCTCTGGGAGGTCTTATATTTTTCGCAGGTGTAACCCAGTACATAGGTCTTTCTGAAGCTTTAGGAGCTTTTTTAATGGGAATGATAGTTTCTGAATCTGGAAAATCCCATGAGATAGAAAAGGTTATGTTCTCAATAAGAGACCTTGCTGTTGCTATATTTTTCTTCCTTTTTGGAGCAGGTATAAAATTTTCAGCTGAATTTGATAAAAAGTTAGTATTAGCCCTTATTGTAGTAGTTATTTTATCTATAATTGGCAAATTTTTAACAGGTTTCTTTGGTGGTCTTATTTATGGGCTTTCAAAAAGAAAATCTGTAGAAACAGGACTGTCAATTATTAACAGGGGAGAATTCTCCGTTGTTATGTCAAAGTTTGCCCGTCCTGAATTTATACCTTTTATCGGTATATATGTTCTTACAATGGCTTTTATTGGTATTATTTTTGCTCAGTTTGCTCCAAATATGGCAAATCTTTTAATTCCTAAAAAAGAAAAAAAGAAAAAGAAGAAAAAGAAAGCTCCTTCTTATGCTACATAAACCTATCATGCTAAAATGTTTATAAAAAAAGGGTGTTTAGCTATGGATTATATAGAAATAGCAGAAAAAGAGCTTGCACAGGCAGAGGAGTATCTGGATATAGACATGTGTGATGATGGACTTGTTTTCCATCACCTGAAAAATGCAGCAGAAAACTACTTGAGAGCCCTTGCCACAGATTTTAATGTTGATGTTTCCAATTTATCCTCTATAAACGAAATTGTTGATATTCTCCAGAACAAAACAACGATAAAATTTCCAGATTTTATAAATGATATTTTAGAGATGGATGAGACATTTTTATCAACAGGCTGTTCAACATCTGTATGTTTTGATATGGATTTTTACGGAGATATTTACGAATCTGTTAAAAAGCTCAGAGAATTTGTTATTCAAACGTTGGAGGAATAAATGTATTTAGACAGGATAAAAGGTTTTAAAAGTTATAAAACGGAAACAACACCTTGCAGAATAAAACTCTCCTCAAATGAAAATCCGTTTGAACTTCCAGAGTGGATTAAAGAAAAAATAGCAAAAGAAGTTAAAAAAATACCTTTCCAGAGATACCCAGACCCAACAGCAAAAAAACTTAAAGAAGTAATAGCAGACTTTTACAGTGTTAAGCCTGAAAACCTGGTTCTTGGAAATGGTTCAGATGAACTTATTCAGCTTTTAACTATAATAGTGGGAAATATAAATCAGCCTGTTATGTACCCTGTCCCTACATTTCCCATGTACCAGGTTTCTGCTGATATTGTTGGAAGGGAGAAAGTTGAGTTTAATTTAGATGAAAATTTTCAACTTAAAAAAGAAGAAATAGATAAAGCCCTTGAAAAAAAACCTATTCTGGCTTTTTTTGCTTCACCAAATAACCCTACAGGAAATACCTTTGACAGGAATTTAATAAAATACACAGCAGAGAAAGAGGTTTTTACAGTTGTTGATGAGGCATATATAGACTTTTCTGATAAAGAGGATTTTGTTAAAGAGGCTTTAAAAAGGGAAAATTTAGTTATCCTGAGAACAATGTCAAAAATCGGACTTGCAGGTATAAGACTCGGTGTTCTCATCGCAAACGAAAAGATAGCCTCAGAGATAGATAAAGCAAGACCACCATTTAACATAACATACCCAACACAGGTTATAGGAGAGATTGTTTTAACAGAAGGAAGAGAAGAAATAAAAAAACAGATAAAGATAATAAAGGAGGAAAGAGAAAAAACTATTTCACAGGTTAAAAATATAAAAGGTGTGAAAGTTTATCCTTCAGATGCAAACTTTTTCCTGATAAAAGTTCCAGACGGGAATAAAATCCATAAAAAGCTTATAGAAAAAGGGATACTTGTTAGAAATATGTCCCACCTTCCAAAAATGGAAAACTGCCTGAGGGTTTCAATAGGAAAACCAGAGGAAAATAAGGCTTTTGTAGAGGCTTTAAAAGAGATAATGGAAGAATGGTAAGAAATTTTAAATGGAAAAAAGAAAAACCTGAAGATTTTATCGTTTCAGAAAAAGCAGATTTTGATTTTTCAGAAGAAGGTAAGTTTTATTTATATATTCTCATTAAAAAAAACTTTAACACAAAAGAACTTTCTCAAAAACTTGGATTCAGTTATGCAGGACTAAAGGATAAAGTCGCAATAACATTTCAGAATGTCTCATTTCCAGATTATAAAGGAAAAGTTTTATTCCAGAAATCAGAAAATGGCTTTTATGGACTTATCTGCAGAGGAAAAATAAATAAAAAAATAAAAATAGGAAATTTAAAAGGGAATTATTTTTCAATAGATTTGAAAGGCTTTAATCCAGTACTGAAGGATTTTATGATTAATTATTTTGACACCCAGAGGGTAGAAAAAAACTGGGAAAGGGGATTTCAAATTTTAAAAAAAGCCTATAAGAAGGAAAGAAAATGGTTAAACAGATTTTTAGTTGACTCTTTTCTGTCATTTTTATGGAATGAAGCTTTAAAAAAATTTTTAGAAGATAGTTTCTCAGGCTATTATGTAAAAGAAAAAGATTTTACATTTTTTATACCACAAACAGATTTTGAAATATTAATGAACAGATTTCCAAAGTTCCTACCTATCCCTGGATACAAAATCAGACTAAAAGATAAAGAAAGGGATATATACAGCGATATTGCTAAAAATCTTGGTATTCCATTAGATGAAATTATAGAAAAACTGAAGATTCTTGGAATAAAAGGGGATTACAGAAAAACATTTTTAAAACCTGAAAATATTTATATAAAAGGAAAAAGGATAAACTTCTTCCTTCCAAAAGGTGGATATGGAACAATGTACCTGAAACATATCTTATGACTGTGGTCATTGCTTGAAAATAAAAAAAGTTTAAATATACTCATAATGAAAAATTCAAAAATCAGGAGGATTTAATGGCTTTACAAGGTGTAATGGACAGTTTAAAACATGCAACTCTTGAAGAAATAGGTGTTAGTTTTTCACTTGCAGATATACTCAGGGATATAAGAATAGACGGAAATAATGTTTATCTTGTTCTTTTTTCTCCGTCTGAAAAGTACTACGATTATCTAAAAGAAAAAGCTGAAAAGGTTCTTAAAAGTTTAGGAGCCGAAAAAGTTGAGGTTGAATTCACAACAGAACCTCCAAAACAGCAACAACCACCACAACCACCACCAACAGCCCAGCAGAATCCATTTGAAAATAGAAGAAGAATACCAAATGTAAAAAAAGTTATAGCTGTTGCATCTGGTAAAGGTGGAGTTGGAAAATCAACCGTTGCTGTTAATCTTACAGCTGCTTTGAAAAAGATGGGTTATAACGTTGGGTATCTTGACGCAGATATGTACGGACCATCGGGCCCTACAATGCTTGGTGCTAAAGATAAACAGGTTTTAGCAAAAGAAGGAGATATTTTAATAGCACCTGAAAGTCATGGCATAAAGCTCATGTCAATAGGTCTTTTACTCCCTTCAGAAGACACACCTGTTATATGGAGAGGACCTGTTCTTTTCAAAGCTTTAACCCAGTTCCTTTTTGACATAGACTGGGGAGAAGAAGAACTTGACTTTCTTATCATTGACCTTCCTCCTGGAACAGGTGATGTTCAGATTACACTTGGACAGACAGCTGAAATAGATGGTGCTGTTATTGTTACAACTCCTCAGGACGTTGCACTTATCGATGTAAAAAAAGGAATACAGATGTTTAATGAAGTTCAGATACCTGTCTTAGGTGTTGTTGAAAATATGAGTTACTTTGTATGTCCTGAAAGTGGAAAAAAATATGAGATTTTTGGGAAATCAAGAACAGAGGAAATAGCAAAAAAATACAACACTGAAGTTCTTGGAAAAGTTCCTATTGAGCCAAAGGTTGCTGAATTTTCCGACCTTGGAATACCAATTGTTTTAGCCAAAGAAGATTCAGATTCTGCAAAAGCGTTTGTGGAAATTGCACAAAATTTAATAAGAAAATTAAGCGAATAAAAAGGAGGCTTTTATTATGATAGAAACAAGAGGAATAGCTTATGTTGACCATTTAGCAACAACACCTGTTGCAGAAGAAGTTATAGAGGCTATGCTACCTTATTTTAGAGAGAAGTTTGGAAACCCAACATCTTTACATAAATTAGGTGTTGAAGCTAAAAAAGCCATAAACAGAGCAAGAGAACAGGTTGCTGAGCTTTTAAATATCGGAAGACCTGAAGATATCGTTTATACATCAGGAGCTATAGAGGCAAATAACCTCGCCATAAAAGGTTTTGCAAAAGCTCCTGGTATAACAAGAAGAGGAAAACATATTGTTGTTTCTGCAATAGAGCATCACTCAGTTCTTCACTCATGTAAAACCCTTGAAAAAGAAGGATTTGAGATAACATACATTCAGCCTGATGAGTACGGAATCATTTCCCCTGAACAGGTTGCAGAAGCTGTAAGAGAGGATACAATTCTTGTTTCAATAGGTTATGCGAATAGAGAGATAGGTACACTTCAGGATATGCCAGCTCTTGTTGCTGCTGCAAAAGAAAAAAACCCAAGGGTTGTTTTCCATTCAGACATTGCTGCTGCTGTTGGACATACACCTGTTAATGTTGAGGAATGGGGACTTGATATGGCTTCTTTTACAGGTCATTACTTTTACGCTCCTAAGGGAGTTGGTGGTCTCTATGTTAAGAAAGGTGTAAGGCTAAAACCTTTAATAGAAGGTGGCATACAGGAAGGTGGAAGGAGAGCTGGAACAGAGCCGGTTCCTTTAATTGTTGGAATGGGTGTCGCAGCTGAACTTGCTATAAAAGAGATGGACGACAGGGTAAATAGACTTAAAGCCTTAAGAGACAAACTTAAAAAAGGTATCGAGGAAAAAATACCTTATATAAAATTTACAGGGCATCCTGAAAAAAGACTTCCAAACCATCTTTCTCTTATCGTTATGTATATAGAAGGGGAAGCTATGCTCCTAATGCTTGATATAAACAAAACATATACTGCATCAGGTTCAGCCTGTGTTTCTTATGCATTAAAACAGTCGCATGTTTTAGCTGCTATAGGTGTTGAAAAAGAGGCTTCAAACGGTTCAATCGTATTCTCCCTTGGTAGAGAAAATACAGAAGCAGATATTGATTATATACTTGATACTTATCCTAAAGTTATTGAGAGACTTAGAGAGATTTCTCCATTTGGACCTGAAAACTGGGATCAGTTTACAAAAAAAGCTGAAAAATTCAAAAATGTAAGCAACAAATAAAAACAGGGCTTCCTGCCCTGTTTATTCTCTGTACAGAACCTCACATCTATTTTTTCCCATTTCATAAATTAATTTTGCCCTCTCTGCACAGGCTCTAAACATCTGGGCATAATCTGATGCTTTTTCTATATCTGTTTTTTCAAGGGAAACCATCTTTTTATAAAAGTTTTCTTCACAGATTTTTAAATCTTTTTTAAGTTCTTTATTCACCTTTGTTAAACAGGCGCCATAAGGGTCTAACTGTTCACCATAAGAAAAAAAGGACAGAGCAAGAAAAAAATAAATTACTTTCTTGAGCATATCTTTTCTCCCTTTAAACTTTAGAATTTTGTTGTTCTTGTTAAAACCTTACCTATATCAAAATCAGATATTATACCTATCAGTTTCCCTTCTTTTAGGGAATTAACAACAGGAGCTACTTCTACGTTATTTTCTATCAGTATGCTCAAAGTATCAAACAGTGTTTTGTCAGGAGTTACACAAACAGGATTTTCATTCATAATATCCGCCACTTTTAATGTTTCAACTTCTCTTGTGCATGCTTTTATTAAGTCTGAGTCTGTAACAATCCCTATAACTCTGTCATCCTCTATAACCGGTAAAGCAGATATATTGAATTCCCTCAAGAGCTGACCTGCCTCAATTACAGAAACCTTTTTCTCCACAGCAATAACATTTTTTGTCATAACATCTTCAACTTTATGCTGCTTAAGTATAAAAAACTTAAACTCATCATAATGGACAGGAGAGTCAATTTTGTAGTTAACCTGGCTTTTGAATATGCTTTTTTCTCCTGAAAGAAAGTGAGAAACAGCAACAGCTATTGTTGCTGGAACAAGAAGCTGATATCCACCTGTTATCTCTGCAACAAGAATAATTGTGGACAGAGGTGCTTTTGCAGCCGCAGCAAAGGTTGAAACCATACCAACAACAGTCAGAGCTGTTATATTAAAAGAAGACGTTTCTGGAAAACCAAGAAAAGAAAGGATGTAATAAACTGTTGCTCCTGTTAAACCTCCTATAACTAAAGAAGGACCAAAAACACCACCTGAACCACCAGAACCAAGAGTAAAAGCAAAAGCCAAAAGAACAACAAATATACTTATAAACAGTAAATAAGGGGACATATACTCTAATTTCCCAAGCATAATCATCTGAAGCCATCCATAACCACTTCCTATAGCAACTGGGGTAAGCATTCCCATCAAACCCACAAAAAAACCACCTATAGCAGGTTTAAAAACAGGATGAATATCAAAAGAAGCAAAAAAATCCTTTACATAATCAAGAGAAAATACCATAAGTCTTGCTATAAGCGATGTTATTAAGCCTAAAAAAATATAAGCTAAAGCATCCTTAAAAGAAAAACCTGAAAATTCTGGAAGCTCTATATGAAAAAGAGGAGAAAATCCAAAAACAGACCCAACAACAATAAAGGATATAAATGAAGCGATAAAACTGGGTATCAACGTTTCAGTTTCAAAATCTTTCTTGTAAAAAACCTCTGAACTTATAATGGCACCGGCAAAAGGAGCTTTAAAAACACCTGCTATTCCTGCACCAAGACCAACAGCAAGGGCTATATTTTTCTCTTTATCTGAGAGTTTAAATAGTTTACCAACGAAAGAACCAATACCTGCACCTATCAGAGCTATAGGTCCTTCCTTACCTGAAACACCACCACTCCCTATAGTTATAGCAGAGGTTATAAGTTTCCATATAGATGTTTTTAATCCAAGGTATTTTCTTCTGTGGAAGGCATTTATAGCAGCATCTGTACCAACACCAGCTGATTCAGGAGAAAAAAAGTGAACAAGAAGTCCAACTATTAAACCACCTAAAGCTGTTGAAAAAGGAAGAAAGTATGGTCTTTCCATGATAAATGTATAAAATAGATTTCCCCCTTCTCCAATAGGTAAAGGCTGTTTATAACCTACAATCCCCTCTAAGAAATGCTCTGAAAAGTAATGTATTGATTTAAGAAATAAAATAGCAAAAAAACCTGCAAACAGGCCAATAACAACAGGTACAAGGAGACTAAGGTAGTTGAATTTGTATCTGTAACCAAAAATATGTTTAAACAAATTTATTTCCGTAGCTTTTTGTAATATATAAAAATTATACCCTTTATATCCTTTATATTCACAGGTTTTTAATGAATAAAAGACTTATTACAGGTACTATTTCAAGTCTGCCGAAAATCATTTCAAATGAAAGGATCAATTTTTCAAAATCATTAAAGCAGGAAAAGTTAGAAGCTGGACCAACATCAGATAGACCTGGACCAAGACTCGTTATACAGGCTATAGATGCAGAAAATGATGTTATTAAATCATGACCGTTCACAGTCAGGATAAATCCAAACACTACAACAGAAAACAGATACAAAGATAAAAAAGCCCAGAACATGTTTACTTTTGATAAATCGAGGGGTTTCCCTTTTATATTAAGTCTGTAAACCATATTTGGATGAGCTAATTTTTTTATTTCACCTGATATCGTGCTAAAGATAAAAATTAATCTGTATATCTTCAAACCACCTCCTGTTGAACCACCAACAGCTCCTATAAGGGAAAGTATCATTATTAAAGCAAGAACAGAAGGATGCCAGTTTGTGTAATCTGTTGATGAAAAACCTGTTGTTGTTGCGGCAGATGTTATCTGAAAAAATGAAAATCTCAGACTTTCAAAAATATTTCCATAATAACCATCAATATAAAGAACAACTGTTGAAAAAAGTGTTGAGAAAGCGATTATAGATAAAAAAACGACAACTTCTTTATCTTTAAAAAAGTAAAGTGGTTTTTTCTTTTTAAAAGATACATAGTACAGTTGAAGATTAATAGCGCCTAATATCATAAAAAAGGCAATAATTGCTTCCACTAATGGACTGTCAAATGCGCCTGCACTTGCATTTTTGGGGGCAAATCCTCCTGTAGCAACAGTTGAAAATGTATAGTTAATAGAATCAAAAAGAGAAAGCCCAGAAACATTGAGAAGGATTATCTCAGACAAAGTAAGGAAAAGATAAACAGATATTATAATTTTTGTAACTTCTTTCACTCGAGGTTCAATTTTTTCTTCAATAACCTTTGAAGATTCAAACTTAACTATTGCTTTACCTATCGGGAGTTTCGTGGACAGAAAAGAAACAGCAAAAACAACAAAACCTATACCACCTACCCAGTTTGTTAAGTCTCTAAAAAGAAGAACACTTGGAGGAAGAGCCTCAATATCATTTAGAACAGAAGCACCTGTTGTTGTAAAACCAGAAACAGATTCAAAGTAAGCACCTATTGGGTCTTTTATAGACTCACTAATAAGATAAGTAAGGGATGATAAAACAGGGAATAAAAACCAGACGGAAACAGATATAAAAAGAGCTTCTTTATCTGTTAATTTTGGATTTTTAATCATTACAGATAGTGAAAAAAGTACAAGAGCTATAACAAAAGGGATAAAAAAGGAAAGTTCCTCTCCATCCCCTATATAAAAAGAGTAAAAAAGAGGAGGAAGAAAGGTTATCACTGAGAGCATAAATATTATGAAAGACTCAACTTTATAAACCGAAAGTATATTGAAGTTATTCATTTTCTCCTTTTGAAAGTACTATAAGAACATCACCTTCCATAAGAACAGTATTTCCACTTGCTATATACATCTCATCATCTCTTTTTATTCCTAAAACTATAAAATCACCTGTTGATATTTCTGCTATCGTTTTACCTTCCATCTTTCTATCAACAACAATTTCGTATATATGAATATCCTCTTTCAGTTCGAATGTGTCAACAAATCCTTTATGTCTTATTCTTCTATAAACCTTCCTTGCAACCAACTTTCTTGAAACGATAGGTATATCTATATCAAGTGAGTGGGCTATCTCTTCATATTCCGGTTGTTCAATGAGAGCAAGAACTTTTTTGGCACCTAATTTTTTAGCTAAAATACAGGCTAAGATACCCCTTTCTTTGTAGCTTGCACTTATAACAAGGTCAGCTTCATTCAGGTTTTCCTTTTTTAACAGTTCTTCATCTGTATATTTTCCATGGATAACAAGTGCATCAGGTACTTCTTCAGCTATTTTTTCGCAGTAGTTTATATCCGGTTCTATTACCTTTATCTTGACATTCTTTAGTTGTGAGAGTTTTTTAATAATTCCAAAACCAAGCTGTGATACACCTAAAAAATACACATTTTCAACAGGTTTGAAACTTATACCAAACTCTTTTATAAATGTATCAATATACTTTTTTTCAAGGAGAATATAGATAATATCTCCTTCCAATAAAACTCTATCACCTGTTGGAATAATATCTTTTCCGTCTCTTTCAATTAAAACAATTGTAAATGGTACTTTTTCTCTTATTTCCTTAAAATCAGATATTTTTGTGTTTTTTAATCTATCTTCTTTTTTTATTTTATACCCAAAAAGGACAAACTTTCCCTGGTTTAACTCGTTTATATAGGACATAAATGGGTATTTAACAATATTTTCAATATTTCTGTATATTTCACTGAATGTATTGACTATTTCTACACCTAAAAAAGATTCAATCTCCTTTTTTGAGAGTATATCTTTATCAACTCTGACAAGAATTCTTTCCTTCTTAAAAACAGCTTTTAGCATAAGGGCTACAGAGAGATTTATCTCATCCTTATTTGTTACAACAATAAAAAAATCATAATCAGAAAACTCCCTTATGCATTCCTCTTCAAAGGCATCACAGGTAAAAGCGGCTACATCTGTGGTATTCTGGATTTCCTCAATCTTATCCCTGTCTTTGTCTATAATGGCTACATCATAGCCTTCAAGAGATAGTTTCTTAGCAAGGTAGCTTCCGACTACCCCTGCCCCTACAATACATATTTTCATTCTTATTTTTCCACCGGAAATATCTCCTCAACTTTCATATTATAAAAATTTTTTAATGATTTTTTCAGCTGGTCTATACCTTCTTTTGTTGCAAGTGAAACAGGTATAAATGTATATCCCCTCTCTTCAAAAGCTTTTTTAAGTTTATCAATCTCCCCTCTATCTGAAAGAATGTCTATCTTATTACCAACAACTATCTGGGGTTTTTTCAACAGTTCAGGACTGTAAGATTCCATTTCCCTGTTTATAATATCAAAAGCCTCTAATGGTTCTCTCTCTCTGAAATCTGATATATCAATAATGTGGATAAGGAATTTTGTTCTCTCTATATGTCTCAAAAATTCATGTCCAAGTCCAGCACCTTTTGATGCTCCCTCTATTAATCCTGGAATATCTGCAAGTACAAGTGATTTTCCAACATCAATCTCAACTACACCAAGAACAGGAGTAAGGGTTGTAAAAGGGTAATCAGCTATTTTAGGTTTTGCATGAGATAAAACAGATATTAAGGTTGATTTTCCAGCATTTGGAAAACCTATAATGCCAATATCCGCTAAAAGTTTAAGCTCAAGCTCTATCCATCTTTCCTCACCTTTTTCCCCCTCTTCTGCATAATCAGGAGCTTGATTCGTTGCACTTTTAAAAGCGGCATTTCCTCTCCCTCCTTTTCCTCCTTTTGCAACAACAACCTCCTGTCCATCTTCTGTTAAATCGGCTATCAATTCTCCTGTCTCTGCATCTTTTACAACGGTTCCAACAGGAACCTTTAAAATCAAGTCTTCACCTGATTTACCATGTTTATTACTTCCTGAACCGTGTTGTCCTTTTTTTGCCTTAAAATGAATTTTGTATTTGAAATCCATTAATGTCTGGAGTCTTTTATCTGCCTTTAAAATAACATCACCACCTTTTCCTCCATTTCCACCTGCAGGACCACCTAAAGGAACAAATTTCTCCCTTCTAAAAGCCACACATCCATTTCCTCCATCACCAGCTTTTACATGGATTTTAGCCTTATCTATGAATCTCATCAGATTTCACCTCTTTTTTTTGCGAATAATTTATACCTGAAAAGATGTTTATCAATTTGGTAGGGTTGATTGGAAGGAAAGGAAAGGGAGGGTGACGGGACTTGAACCCGCGACCCCAAGGGCCACAACCTTGTGCTCTGCCAACTGAGCTACACCCTCCATTAACAGAGGCATATATTATATGCTTCTTTTTATATTTTTTCAATAATTACACAGATTGTTCCTGCATCTTTTCCATATATTCTTTTATCTTCATTTCCATAAGGTCTTTTAGGTATAGTTTTCTTCTTTTTAATCTTTCCTCTTCAGCTTCAATTTCAGGGTCAGGTGGAAAATGTTTGTCTAATTTGTGGACTTTCCACTTTAGTTCCTGATGTTCTTCGTACCACTCTTTGAATTCCGGGTCTGTTTCTAACAACTTCTGTATTATCTCTTCTCTTGTCATAGCATCCTCCTTTTATTCTTTTTATTAAAGCTGTAATATCTTAAACCTGAAGATATAAAAAAACAGGGAAAGAATTCCCTGTTCACATTTTTATCTGTTATATGTATTTTTTTTGTTCTCATACTCTTAACTTATGTACCATGCTCCCAACTTGCAAGGTACTCTTTCTGTTCTTCTGTAAGCTCATCTATCTCTATTCCAAGGGCTTTTAGCTTTAATCTTGCAACCTCAAAATCTAACTCATCTGGAACTTTATATACTTTTGGTTCTAACTTCTCGTGGTTTTTATACATATACTCAGCTGATAAAGCCTGATTCGCAAATGACATGTCCATAACCTGTGCAGGATGCCCTTCTGCTGCTGCAAGATTTACAAGTCTTCCCTCAGCAAGTACATAAATAACCTTTCCATCCTGGAGTTTGTACTCTTTAACATTTTCTCTGATTTCCCTTGTTGAAACAGCCATCTGAGTTAGAGCTTTAAGATTTATCTCAACGTCGAAATGCCCTGAGTTTGCTACAATACAGCCATCTTTCATAACTTCAAAATGTTTTTCATCAACAACATTTATATTTCCTGTAACTGTTACGATAAAATCTGCTATTTTTGCAGCTTCCTCCATTGGCATAACTCTAAATCCATCCATTCTAGCCTCTAAAGCTTTTAAAGGGTCAACTTCTGTTACGATAACTTCAGCTCCCATTCCCTGTGCTCTCATTGCAACGCCTCTTCCACACCAGCCATAACCTGCAACAACAAAAACTGAACCTGCAAGGAGTCTGTTTGTTGCCCTTAAAATGCCATCTATTGTTGACTGCCCTGTACCGTATCTGTTGTCAAAAAGATGTTTTGTATAGGCATCATTAACAGCTATAACAGGAAACTTTAGAACACCGTCTTTTTCCATTGCTTTAAAACGTATAACACCTGTTGTTGTTTCTTCTGTACCACCATATATATACTGGATTAAATCCTGTCTTTCTTTATGGAGTGTTGATATAAGGTCTCCTCCATCATCCATGGTTATATTAGGTTTTTTATCTAAAACAGTGTAAAGATGCTGGTAGTAAGTGTCCCTATCTTCTCCATGTATCGCAAATGTTGGGATATCAAACTCTTTTACAAGCGCCGCAGCAACATCATCCTGTGTTGATAAAGGGTTTGATGCTGTTAAATATACTTCTGCTCCACCTTCTTTTAAGGTTATCATAAGGTTTGCTGTTTCTGTTGTAACATGGAGACAGGCAGCAACCCTAACACCTTTTAAAGGTTTTTCTTTTTTAAACCTCTCCCTTATCTGCCTTAGAACAGGCATATCTTTTTCAGCCCATTCTATTCTTAATTTTCCTTTTTCTGCGAGAGACAAATCTTTAACGTGGTAGTCTGTAACCATAAAACCCCTCCTTTAGATTTTTAGTCTAAAATTATACAGGTTTTGTAATGATTTTTACTCTTTTTGATTAAAAATCTGTAATGCTTTTTCTGTAGGGAGTCTCCCCCTCGGTGTTTTTTCTATAAATCCTTTTCTTATAAGATAGGGTTCTATAATTTCTTCAACTGTGTATCTATCCTCTGAAATGGCAGAGATTATTGTGTTCAATCCTACAGGTCTACCTCTAAATCTCTTTATAATAGTTTCTAAATATTTTTTATCAATAACACTCAAACCGTTTTCATCTATCTCAAATAACTCCAGAGCCTCTATAGCTTCATTCTTTTTTATCTCTTTTTTGTTTTTCACGGTAATAAAATCAATAACTCTTTTAATAAGCATATTCGCTATTCTTGGCGTTCCCCTTGAACGTTTTGCTATTTCTAAGGAAGCTTCATCTTCTATATAAAAACCCTGTTCAGTTGCTACTTTTTTTATTATTTTTGACAGGGAATCTTCATCGTAATAATCAAAACTCAAGACTATACCAAACCTTGACAGTAAAGGTGATGTCAACATACCGATTCTTGTTGTTGCACCTATAAGGGTGAATTTTGGAATATCTATCCTTATAGAACGGGAAGAGGTACCTTTCCCTATAACTATATCTATTTTGAAGTCTTCCATTGCCGGATATAAAACCTCTTCAACAGCAGGGTTAAGCCTGTGGATTTCATCTATAAAAAGTATATCTCCATCTTCAAGTGAAGAAAGTATACCGGCTAAATCTCCTTTTTTATCTATAATAGGGCCTGATGTTATTTTAATATTTCTTCCAAGCTCATTTGCAACTATCTGTGCCATGGACGTTTTTCCTAAACCCGGTGGACCTGTTAAAAGAATATGATCGAGGGGTTGATTTCTTTTCTTTGCAGATTCTACAAGGATTTTTACCTTTTCTTTAACCTTTTCCTGTCCTATAAACTCAGATAAATTTTTTGGCCTTGTAAATAGTTCTGTTTTCATTTATTCAACCGTTATGAAACTCTTTTTATCAAAAACTCTTCAAGTTTTTTTTCTATATCTTCAAAATAAACTTTCTGGGATATTTCTAACTGGTAGAGCTCTTTTATAAGGTTTATAACATCATCCTTTTTATAATGGGATAGAATTTTTTTAAATGTTCCTTTCTGGGCTGGATGCTTTATACCTGCTTCATTAAAAGCTTCTTCTGTGGATTTTCCTTTTTCCTTTGCAGAATACAGAACAAGTACTTTGTTTGCATAGCTTAAAATAAGACTCTGTATCTCAAACGGGTGATGTCCAGTACTGATTAAATTTTTCAACATATTTAAACTTTTTTTATCTTTTGAGAAAAAAGCTGTTATAAAGGAAAATATATTCTCCTCAACTTTTGGAACAACTACTCTATCTATATCCTTCTTTAAAATTTCATCTTTTCCTTCTGTGTACAGGAGGAGTTTTTCTACTTCCTGTTTGGCATACTGAAGGTTGTAGTTAAGTTTCTTAGAAAGGTAT
>CAYTOE010000020.1:0-16898 GCA_964439255.1 uncultured Aquificales bacterium | reverse complement strand
GTACCTGTATATTCCAGAAATGCCTGAGCCTGACATTTTAATCAGGACAAGTGGTGAAAAAAGGATATCAAATTTTATGTTGTGGGAACTTGCCTATACAGAACTTTTTTTTACAGAAACTCTGTGGCCTGATTTTGATGAGGAAGATTTTGCACAGGCTCTGTACGAATACCAGAGTAGAGAAAGAAGGTTTGGCAGAGTTTTAGAGGCTAAATAAAGGGACTTACATGAAAGATTTACCTTTAAGGATAGCTACCGGATTAGTATTAGCTATATTGGGAATTTTTGCTGTTTTGTATCTCCCTACTTCTGTTTTTAAGGCAGGTATAGCTATCCTTTCTGCCCTTTCTATCTGGGAAGCGATAAGACTTTTAAAGAAAAAATACACAGGTTTAAGTCCAGACTTATCAGCTCTTGTAGGCTTTTTTTCCTCTTTATCAGTTCTTTTCCTGTCTCCTTTTTTATCTATTCTTATCATTTTCCTGTATAGCTTTTATATAGCTCACAGGTTTTACGATATTGGGTATTTAACTTCTTCTGTTTTTTCACTTGTTTATGGTTCTTTTTTTGTCTCATCTATAGGACTTTTACACCAGTTAGATAAGAACCTCATTTTTGTTCTTTTTGCAACTATATGGGCTGAGGATATTCTTGCTTATTTTGTTGGAAAGAGTTTTGGTAAAAACAGGTTAGCTCCAAGGTTATCACCTAAAAAAACATGGGAAGGTGCCATCGGTGGATTTTTAGGAGCCATTATTATAGGTGGATTAACAGCTTATTCATTACGAATCTATGATGCATATATACCTATTTTTATAGCTGCTATACTTGGTCAGATAGGTGATTTATTTGAGAGTTTTATTAAAAGACAGGTTGGAGAAAAGGATTCTTCCAACCTTATACCGGGACATGGTGGCATTTTAGATAGAATAGATGCTCTGATTTTTGCTTCTGTTGTTTTTGTAACCTATTACCATATAAAGTTTGTTCTCCACTTTTAACCACATACAGTTTTTATACTTTCTTTTAATGAGTCCAAAAAGTAATTAAGCTCATCTTCTTTTATAACAAGAGGTGGCATTATAACCATTACATCTCCAAGAGGTCTTATCCATATTCCCTTTTTTATCATTTCCTTTGCAACTTTAAAGCCCATTCTTTCCCCATAAGGGTAAGGCTCATTTTTTTTCTTATCTTTTACAAGCTCAATCCCTGCCATAAAACCGTACTGCCTAACATCACCTACATGCTCTAAATCCCAGAATTCTTTTAACCTTTCCTCAAGGAGCTTTATCTTTGGCTGGAGTTTTTTTAATGTCTGTTCTTCTTCAAAAACCTCAAGATTAGCGATAGCGACATTACAGGCTATAGGGTTTCCTGTGTATGTATGCCCGTGATAAAAATGTTTTGCTTCACCAAACTCTCCTAAAAAAGCGTTAAAAATCTCATCTGTTGTCAGTGTAGCTGCAAGGGGTAGATATCCACCTGTTATTCCTTTTCCAAGAGCCATAATATCAGGCTCTATTCCTTCTTTCTCACTTGCAAACATATAACCGCTTCTTCCAAAACCTGTTGCAACTTCATCAACAATCATAAGGATGTTATACTCATCACATATCCTTCTTATCTCTTTAAGATACCCTTTTGGAAATGGAAGTATACCAGCTGCACCCTGAACACCAGCTTCAAGAACAAATGCCGCTATCTCCTGATGGTTTTTAAAAATGAAATCTTCAACTTCTTCTATTAAAAGTTTTGTTGTGTCATACTCAAGGGCTTTTTCTCTTCCAACTTTCTTAACAGCCTCAAGATATGGAGAAGGTATTTTATAAACATCAAACAAAAGGGGCTTGTATTTTTCATGGAAAATGTTTATCCCACCAACAGAAACACTTCCTATTGTATCTCCATGATATGCTTCAGAAAGGGTAACAAACCTGTTTTTCTGTTTTTCACCTTTATTGTGCCAGTAGTGGTAAGCTATCTTTATGGCTATTTCCATAGCCTCTGCGCCATCTTCTGAATAGAAAACTTTTTTAAGTTTAGGTGGTGTTATATCAACAAGATTTTTAGCAAAAACTGTTGCTGGAACATTGGAAGCTCCAAGGGTTGTAAAATGGGCTATTTTCTCAACCTGCTCTATGATAGCCCTGTTTAGTTTTGGGTGGTTATGTCCATGAACATTACACCATAGTGAAGAAACACCGTCTAAATACTTATTTCCATATATATCATAAACATAAACACCCTCTCCTCTTTCAACTATTATATTCTCTTCTTCTCTATAAATTTTCATCTGTGTAAATGGATGCCAGAAATACTCTTTATCCCATTCTTCAAGGTATTTTTTATTTAACATGTTTCACCCTTTTTAAGTTTTTTTTAATTATAAAACTTCACAGGTTTGATAATCTATACACATTTATAAAATCAGTCCTCAAGTTTTTTCAAAAAGTATTTAGCCCTTCTATAGAGAATCCCTTTTTGTTTTGATTTAATTATCTCCTTAAAAATCTCCTTTGCTTCTTCTTTTTCACCGTTTTTCATCAAAGTTTTTCCAAGATAAAACTTTGCCTCTATCATAGCTTTTTTATTTTTTAGATTTTTATAGATAGAAATGGATTTTTTCAGATATTTCTTTGCATTTTTATAATCTTTTTCTCTGTAGTACGTTATCCCAAGGTTGTAGGATAAAAAGGCTATATAGGATTTCCTTAAATTTATATTTTCAGCTTTTTCAAGGGCTTTTTTGTAAAAAGTTGCTGCTTTTTTAAACTTTCCAAGGTCGTAATATATATTTCCTATATTCATAAGAGATGGAGGAATCATTTTTTCATTTTTATTTTCAACAGATAGTCTGTAGGCTATTTTAAAATGTTTCAGGGCATCTTTATATCTTCTAAGGTTTCTGAATATTTCTCCAACAAGGACATGGCTGTAAGCTTTCCACCTGTAGTTATTGTGTTTTTCAGAAAATTGAACAGCTTTGTTTGCGTATTTTAGGGCTTCAGGGAGTTTTCCAAGGGAAAAATTTGCTATCCCAAGGTAATAGTAACCTTCAATTATACCTTTTGGATAATTTTCTTTAAGGGATTTTTCTAAAATCTGAGAAGATAGATATCTCATTTCTTCAAATCTTCCCTGTTCATAAAGATGCCATGCCTTATTTAGCATTTTCTGTATATCTTCTGAACCAAAAGAGATAGAAAAAATAAAAAGTAAAGACAGTTGCAAAAATATTCTTTTCATCTCAAAACCTTCATACATTTTTCATAAAAATATATCAAAATATAGAAATATAAAATTGATAAAAATCAGATTAACTATACATTATTTAGATATAATCTATGTCAAAATAAGATTGAGAGGTTTATCATGGGATTTCACCCTCAGGATGTAAAATTCGATATAGACCTGATAATGAAATATGCAAAACCAGCTCCAAGATACACCAGTTATCCAACAGCTCAGGAATTTGCACCAATATCTGAAAAAGAGTGGAGAAATAAGGTTATAAAATCAAATGAAAGAAAAACACCCCTATCCCTTTATTTTCATATACCTTTTTGTGAATCTGCATGTCACTTTTGCGGTTGCAACGTTATCATAACAAGAAGGAAAGAGGTTGTTGAACCTTATCTTGAACATCTTTTTAAAGAAATGGATATTATGACTTCTCTTTTAGACAGGGAAAGAAAGGTTGTACAGCTCCACTGGGGAGGTGGTACTCCTAACTATCTTGAAGATGACCAGACTGTAAAACTTATGGAAGAAATAAAGAGAAGATTTGATTTTGAAAAAGATGCCGAAATATCTATAGAGATAGATCCGAGACATGTTTCAAGGGATAGGATTTTTCTGTTGAGGGAAATAGGATTTAACAGGGTAAGTTTTGGTATTCAGGATTTTAACCCGAAAGTTCAGCAGGCTGTTAACAGAATCCAGCCTGAAGAGATGATTTTTAATGTTATGGGATGGATTAGAGAGGCTGGTTTTGAAAGTGTAAATATTGACCTTATATATGGACTTCCCTATCAGACATTAGAAACATTTACAGAAACAATTGAAAAAGTAATAAAACTGAATCCAGATAGAATAGCAAACTTTAACTATGCCCATGTGCCATGGCTTAAAAGGCTTCAGAGAATGATAGATGAATCAACACTTCCTCCACCTCAGGAGAAACTGGATATACTTAAAATGGTTATTGAAAAACTTACAGATGCCGGATATATATTCATTGGTATGGATCATTTTGCAAAACCTGATGATGAACTTGCTGTAGCCCAGAGGGAAAGGACACTTCACAGGAATTTTCAGGGATACACAACCCATGCAGAAGCTGAACTTATAGCTTTTGGTGCAACATCTATAAGTATGCTTTATGATGCTTACGCCCAGAACTACAAAAAACTGAAAGATTATTATGAGGCTATCGAAAGTGGAAAGCTTCCTGTTGAAAGGGGTGTTTTTCTGAATGATGATGATATTTTAAGAAGGGATATCATAATGAGGCTGATGTCCCACTTCCAGCTTTACAAAAATGAGATTGAAGAAAAATACGGTATAAATTTTGACAGATATTTTTCTAAAGAGATGGAAGAGTTAAAAGAGCTTGAATCTGATGGCCTTATAAAACTGTATCCAGACAGGATAGATGTAACTCCGGCAGGAAGACTCCTTATAAGGAATATAGCTGTAACATTCGATATATATACAAAAACTAAAAAAGAAAAGAGATTTTCAAAAGCGATTTAGATGGATTTTGGCAGGATAAAAGGAATTACAAATAACTCTAAGGAAGTTAAAAAAGATTTTATATTTGTCGCTGTAAAAGGAAGTAAAGTTGATGGGCATCTTTTTATTGAGGAGGCAATAAAAAAAGGTGCCTCTGTTGTCATAATTCAGGACAAAAAGATATCAGAAGAAATAAAAAGAAAGTATCCCCATGTTCAGGTACTTTTATCTGAAAATACAAGAAAAGAGCAGGCAGTTTTATCAAAATTATTTTATAAAAAACCTGATGAATATATAAAAGTAATAGGGGTAACAGGAACAAACGGAAAAACAACAACAGCAAATCTTATATACCAGTATTTGTCTTTAAAGGGAAAAAATACAGGAATAATAGGTACTATAGAGTACAGATTTAAAGACACTGTTTTTGCTTCTGGAAGAACAACCCCTGATTCAATTGAGTGGTTCAGGATTTTAAATAGTATGAAGTCAAAAGGTGCTGAGTATGTTGTTTCAGAAATATCTTCCCACGCTGTAGATCAGTACAGGGTTTATGGGACAAAATTTGAAGGTGGTATATTTACAAATCTTACCCAGGATCACCTTGATTACCACGGAAGTATGGAAAACTACTTTAAAGCGAAAAAAGGATTTTTCGATTTTGTTTATAAAGAAAATCCTGAAGGGATAGCTGTTATAAATACAGATGATAAATATGGAAAAGAGCTTTTTTCTATTTTTAAAAAAAAGTTAAAAGTATTTAGCTATGGAAAAGAAGATGCTGATTTTAAGATAAAAGATGTAGATATATCTTTGAAAGGAACAGTTTTTTCTTTAAAGTATGGGGAAAAAAACTTCAGTCTGAAATCAAAACTCTTAGGAGAGTTTAATGTTTACAACATAGCTGCTGCTTTTTCTTTCCTTTACATAATGGGTATTGATGAAGAGTTTTTGGTATCGGCTACAGAGAGCCTCAAACCTATAAAAGGAAGGTTTGAAACTGTTTACTCAGGGAAATTTCTTGTTATAAACGATTATGCCCATACACCAGATGCTTTAAAAAATATACTCTCAAGCCTAAAAAAGATAAGACACAAAAGAGTTATAACCGTTTTTGGTGCTGGAGGAGACAGGGATAAAGAAAAAAGACCCTTAATGGGAAAAGTGGCTGAAAAATACGCCGATATTGTTATCCTTACATCAGATAACCCCCGTTCAGAAGAACCAGAAGATATAGTAAAGGATATAGAAATGGGAATGAAAAAAAAGCCGAAAGTTATTTTAGACAGAAAGGAGGCAATCAGGGAAGCTATAAATATAGCAAAAGATGGAGATATTGTTTTAATAGCTGGAAAAGGACATGAAAATTACCAGATTGTAAAGGATAAAGTTATCCCCTTTGATGACACATCTGTAGCGAAACAGCTCCTTAAAGAAAAAAAACTTATATAAGAGGTATCAGATGATAGCCCAGATAAATATAAAAAAATATCTTTATTTGGAAGATATAAGTATAGATTTTTCTGAGAGTTTAAATGTTTTTACAGGGGAAACAGGGGTTGGAAAGTCCCTTATAATCGATGCTGTTGATTTTGTTTTAGGAAAGAAAGGAAATTTTGAGAATGGTACAGGGGTTGAGATTGTTTTTGAAGGTGTGAACAACCCTTTTTCTGAAGATGGAACACTTATACTGTTAAGGGAGATAAAAGGAGGGAAAAGCCTTTATTTTATAAATGGAAGAAGGGCAACCCTCTCATCTGTGAAAGAAGCCTCAAAGGGTATAATAGAAATCCACAGTCAACATCACCAGCAAAAACTTTTTAATCAGGATTTTCACAGGGTTATACTTGACAGATTTGCTAATATTAATCCTTTAATTGAACAGTATCAGAAGTACTATTCCCTATATAAACAGTTGGAAAAAGAGGAAAAAAAACTTATAGAACAGCAAAGCAGTAGATTAAGAGAGTTAGATATACTTAAGTTTCAGCTTAAGGAATTGGAAGAAGCTGATATAAAAGAAGGTGAAAAAGAGGAACTTGAAAAAAGGCACAGCTATCTTTCCCAGATTCAAAACATAAAAGAGGTAGTTTATACCTGCAGTGCCTTTTTAACTGAAGAGGAAAACTCTATTATTGATAAACTTGGTTTTATACTTAAAAGTTTAGAAAGAGTAAAAGATACATCCCCTATTTTAGAAGAAGTTTACAGTACGCTTCAGGAAGCAGATATTCTTCTAAAAGAGGCAAACTACTCTTTACAGTCCCTTGATTTAGATTACGACCCTTATCAGCTTAAAGAAATTGAAGACAGGTTGAATCTCATAAATAAACTTGAAATCAAATACAATACAGATGAAAAAGGGCTGATTAATCTTATAGAAGAGTTCAGAGAAAAAATACAGTTTCTTGAGAATCTCGAGTTTGAGCTTCCAAAACTGCAAAAAGAAAAGGAAAAGATTCATAAAAAAATAAAAGAAATTTCTGAGAAAATCTCAAAAATAAGAAAAGAAAAGGCTAAAGAGCTTGACAGGTTGATGGAAAAACACCTTTCAGAATTGGGTTTTAAGGAAGCTAAATTCATAACAAATGTTGAAGAAAAGGAGTTAGACAGATACGGGAAAGATAAAGTAATGTTCCTATTCTCTGCAAATAAAGGGTTCAGCCCTACACCTCTTGAAAGTACAGCTTCAGGCGGAGAAGTATCAAGGATATCACTTGCCCTTAAAGTTATAGCTGGAAGCGATGTTGACTGTATGGTGTTTGATGAAATAGATACTGGAATTGGAGGAAAAACAGCTATTCTTATGGCTGAAAAACTGAAAAAACTGTCTGAAAGCTACCAGATTATTCTAATAACCCACCTTCCACAGATTGCTGTTTATGCAGATAAACATTTCTTTATAGAAAAGATTTACTCAAAAGAAAAAACAGAGGCGAGGATAAAAGTACTTAACAAAAATGAGAGGAAAAAAGAGATAGCAAGAATGCTAACAGGAGAGATAAATCAAAAAAGCCTTTCTTTAGCAGAATCTCTTCTTCAAAGGAAATAAACAATCAATAAAAGAAAATATATAATTTAATAGTTTATTTTCATATTAGGAGGTTTTAGGAGGATGAAAATCAGCCCAGCAGACAACGTATGGATTTTAGTGTCAACAGCTCTTGTTCTTCTTATGTCCATTCCAGGATTGGCTGTTTTTTACGGAGGTTTAACAAGAACAAAAAATATCCTTAACACAATTGTTATGGTTTTTGTTACCTTTTGTGTTGTAAGTATTATATGGTTTCTTTATGGTTATTCAATCGCCTTTGGGCCTGATATAGGTGGATTTATTGGAAGTCTTAAATATGCATTACTTTCTGGTATTTCCCTTAATGACCCTGCCCCTTCAGCAGAAAATCTGTATCATTACCTTTTTGTCTTCTTTCAGATGACATTTGCAGCTATAACTGTTGCTCTGATGGCAGGAGCATTTATTGAAAGAATGAAATTTCCTGCATGGATACTCATATCTGTCCTATGGGGAACACTTGTTTACTTTCCAGTTGCCCACTGGATATGGGGTAGTGGTTGGTTGTCAAATCTTGGAACTCTTGATTTTGCAGGTGGTCTTGTAGTTCATGAAACGTCAGGATTAGGTGCATTAATAGGAGCTTTAATACTTGGAAAAAGAAAAGAACCTATAATGCTACCTTCAAACCTTGCCCTTGTCGCAATAGGAACAGGATTGCTCTGGTTTGGATGGTTTGGATTCAACGGTGGTTCGGCTCTTGGAATGAACAGTGTTGCCATATCTGCCGCTTTTGGAACATCTATGGCTGCATTAACAGGTGGTTTAACCTGGATGTTTTTAGAGTGGATTTTATTTAAAAAGCCTACATCCCTTGGTTTATTTACAGGTATAATTGCTGGTCTTGCTACAATCACACCTGCATCTGGATTTGTTGATATAGGAGCATCTATTATTATTGGTTTCTTAGCTGGGGTTGTGTGTTTTATTGCTGTTGTTTATGTTAAAAACAGATTTAAATACGATGATTCTTTAGATGTTTTTGGTGTTCACGGTGTTGGAGGAATGCTTGGAGCTTTACTACTTGCTGTTTTTGCAAAACCTGAAGTTGGAGATGTTAAAGGAATAATTTATGGAAGCGTTTCCCAGCTTTTCCCACAGATTATAGGTATAATTGCTGTTGGAATATACACTATTGTTCTTACATTCATTATTTTCAAGGTTGTTGATGCTATTGTTGGATTAAGAGTTTCTCCGGATGAGGAACTCGCAGGATTAGATGAATCTATTCATGGTGAAAGGGTTGAAAACGAACCTATAAAAATATAACGGGGTTTAAATGAGGTTTTTATGTATAGGTGATGTTATAGGCAGAACCGGGAGGAACGCTTTAAAAAAGTTCCTCCCTTCCGTTTTAAAAGAAAAAAAGATAGATTTTGTGGTGTTAAATGGTGAAAATGCAGCAGGTGGGTTTGGTTTAACAAAAAAGGTGTTTGATGAGCTTTTATCTTTAAGTGTTGACGTTATAACTTCAGGAAACCATATTTTTGATAAAAAGGAGGTTCTTTCTTTTATAGAAAAAGAGGAGAAGCTCTTGAGACCTGCAAACTATCCCCCTGAAGCTTCAGGAAGAGGATACGGTATTTTTTCAAAAAATGGAAAAAAAATAGCTGTTATAAACCTTATGGGAAGAGCTTTTATGGGTATTCCCCTTGACTGTCCATTTAGAAAGTTTGATGAGATTTACGAAAAGATAAAAGATGCTGTTGATTACATAGTTGTAGATTTCCACGGAGAAGCAACCTCTGAAAAAATGGCTTTTGGTTTTTATGTTGATGGTAGAGCTGATATTGTTTTTGGAACCCATTCCCATGTAGCAACGGCAGATGAGATGATACTACCTAAAGGAACAGCTTACATAACCGATGTAGGTTTAACAGGAGCTAAGTACTCTGTTATAGGTATGAAAATAGATGAACCTATTAAAAAATTCCTGACAGGAATGCCTGTAAAATACGAAGTTGCAAAAGGTGAAATGATATTTCAGGCTTTTTATATTGAAAAAAATGAAAATGGGACAAATATAGAAAGAATAAAAATAACAGAATGAGGCGCCTATGAAAATAAAGGGAGAGTTTTATTTATCTAAAATTCCTATTTTAGACAAGAACAAAAAAGTTTTTGCCCACAGGTTAATACTAAAAGATAAAGAAGATAAGCCTCTTACCTCAGGTGAGTTTGCAAAAATACTTGCAAATCTAAGGTTTGATAAGCTTTTTGGAAGACATAAAATACTTGTCCATATATCTCCAGACCTTTTAACAAATGATATTTTAGACTACATAAATGAAAAGAAGTTTATATTTGCTTTAGATGAAGATTTTTTAGACAAAGACGATTTTGAACATATACAGGAACTTAAAGACCTTGGTTTCTCATTTGCCATAAAAAAGATGGATTATGAGAAAGAGGAGATAGAGATTAAACTTTTTGATTACTTTATATATCCCAAGGAATTTGCCCTCTCAAATGATATATACAAAGATAGAATCATAATAAGAAATATAAAAAATCTTGATGAACTCAACAGGTATATAGATAGAGGTTTCCACTACTTTTATGGTGATTTTATTTTTAAAGATACAGTTGTAGGGAGAACTATAACTCCAACAAGAAAAGCAATCGTTCAACTTTTTAACAAAATAAAAGACAAATACAATCCAAGAGAAGTTGAGGATATACTGAAAAAAAATCCAGATTTGAGCCTATCACTTCTTAAATATGTGAATTCAGCAGCTTTTTATCTTCCCACAAGAATAACAACAATAAAAAGGGCTATTACTATTTTAGGACAGAAGAATCTCTTACAGTGGATTTTACTTTATCTTTATACAGGAAGCAATGAAGATAGTTTTTACTCTGAAACTCTCCTTGAGCTTGCAGCAGAAAGGGGAAAAATGATGGAGATACTTGCTGAAAAAATAGGTCTAAATCAGGAGGAAGCGGATAAAGCTTTTTTAGTTGGAGTTTTTTCATTTGTGGATAAACTTTTAAATATGTCAAAAGAAGAGATAAAGGAAGAATTTAACCTCGATGATGAGATATATTTTGCATTAACAGAACATAAAGGTATCTTGGGAAAACTCTTCAGTATTGTTGAGGAGGTAGAAAAAGCGGAAGTTTTTGAACTGAATAAAGGCCTTGAGGAGATAAACCTGAAAATACCAGACCTTATTCAGGCTCAGATGCAGGCTTATGCGTGGTTTGAAGGAGTAGAACTTAAATAATCACTTTAAAAAGTCAAACTGGCAGCTCCTGTGTTCATAATCCCTTGAAACCCATTTTATACCTTTTACCCCTTCTAAAGCCTTCATAAACCCTTCAATAAATCCCCATCCTGCCCAGCAAACAGCATGGGTTATCGGTTTTAACTGGTTTTCTTCTAAAATAGGATAAAAAACACAATCACAGATAAAAGCTCTTCCTTCTTCTCTTTTAACCTGTTTTGCAAAACCAAGGTCATTTAGTGCTCTAACTAAAATATCGTTCCACTCTTCTTCTGGGTGTTCTTCCATAAGTTTTTTTGCTATCTCCCTTCCAAGTTGCCTCATAGCTGCAAAAGAACCTTTATCTCCTAAAAGGTTCTGTGTTTCTTCTGCGAATCTATAAACAAGCCTTTTACCATCGTTCTGGTCTTCACAGTTCTTTAAGATAACAGATACAGCCTTTTTGCCTAATATGTTTTCCATAAGTGCAATTAGAAGCTGAATAACTTCCTTATTAATTTCTCCTCTTATTTCTCTCTCCATCTCCACTCTCCTTTTTATACTCTGAGTATATTATTATCCCTAAAGAAGAAAATAAGAAAATAAGCCAGATAAATCTATGATATTTTATCCATACAGTATCACTTCTTCCTAAATATACCTCACCTATTATGTATCCTCTTTTAAATAGACCCAACTTTTTTTCTATAACCCCTTCAGGATTAATAATAGCCGAAATACCTGTATTCGTAGCTCTAATAAGAAAAAGACCTGTCTCAATAGCCCTAACCCTTGCCATTTCAAAATGCTGAAAAGGTGCTACTGTTTTTCCAAACCATGCATCGTTTGATATATTTATAATGACATTCCCATCCTTAACAAAAGAGGAAACAAAATCTGGAAAAATAGCTTCAAAACATATAAGTGGTACTATACGCCACTGTTTGTATTTTAGCAAAGATTTTTCCTCTCCAGGGGAAAAATCATAACCAGACAAATAAGGAAAAATACCCTGAAAAATCTTAAAAGGAAAAGGTACATACTCACCAAAAGGTACAAGCTTTATCTTTTTATAAAGGGAAACAACACTTTTATTCTCATCTAAAAGGAGCATTCCATTAAAAATTTTTATATTTTCTTTTTCATCAATAAAAGCTATATCAGAACCTAAAATAATGGGAATGTGGATATTTTTTACCTTTTCTAAAAAGTAATTCTTCTTTTCATCATCCCCATTTATATAAAAGAAAGGTAATGCTGATTCAGGTAAAACGATTAAATCTGGTTTTTCTCTGTAGGCTTTTTTTATCAAATCTACATAGTTATCTATAACCTTTAACGGTTCTTCATTCATCAGTTTTACATCTTCTGATATGTTTCCCTGTATAACAGCAACCCTTTTCTCCACCCCTTTAATCTGAATATTTTCAGCTCTTTTAATCCCCCATATATGAAGTGTTAGTAAAAAGATGAAAGTAGCTATAAGACCAGAAACAAAACTGAATTTTTCCTTTTTATACAGAAAAACAAGAGCAGAAGGTATAAAAACAGCTATAAAAGAAAGAAAATAAATAGAAAAAACAGAGGTGATCTGTGCTATAGAGTTGAAGTATGAAAGGGTATAACCTGTTAAATTCCACGGAAAACCACCAAAAGGGAAAAACTCACGCAAAAACTCTAAAAAAACCCATATAAAAGGAATAATCAGAAAAGCGTATTCTCTGTATCTTTTTTTTAAAATGAAAAAAAGTAATCCTGTTGAAACAAACTGGAATATAGAAAAAACAGAGGCAAGTATTAAAAGAAGAGGAATTCCTAAAAGTATAGAAACACCACCGTAGTAAGTTATAGCATAAACTGTCCAGTAAAGGGTAAGAATAGAAAAAATAAAACCTACAGAAAAAGAAAAGATTGTAGTCTTCCTTAGATTGTACCTGTAAATCTCTTTAAAAAATATAAAAAAACCAAAAAACCCAGAGAAAGGGATAAAATACCCTGGGAAAGATAGAGCTATAAGCACACCAGAAAGAATAATCAATATCAATGTATTCATTTATAAAACCACTATATTTATAAGTTAATTCATACAAAAACCGAAAAAGTTAAACTATTTTAATCCAAATAAAAAATGGAGGTTAAATAAATGGGAAAGCTTAAAGTTGTTGTTGACAGGGTAATATGTGAAGGAATAGGTCCCTGTGCAGAAGAAACAAAATATATAGAGCTTGATAAAAGGCATAAGGCAGTTATTTTAGAACCGGGAAAAGATAAAGAATCTGTTTTTAAAGAGGTGTCTGAAAAAAGAAGACAGGAAGTTATTCTTGATTTAACTCCTGAAGAGGAGGAAGAGATTTTTAGAGCAGCAGAAGCCTGCCCTGTTAACGCGATATTTATATATGATCCTGAAACGGGAGAACAGCTTTATCCCTAAAAGATGTAAAATATAAGCTGATATATCAATAATCTGGAGGTTTTTTATGAGAAGTGATGAAATAAAAAAAGGTTTTGAAAGAGCACCACACAGAAGTTTATTAAGAGCCTGTGGATTAACAGAAGAAGATTTTGGAAAACCTTTTATAGGTGTTGCAAACTCATATATAGATATAATACCAGGCCACGTTCATCTGAGGGAGTTTGCCCAGATTGTTAAAGATGCAATAAGAGAGGCCGGTGGTGTTCCATTTGAGTTTAATGTTATAGGTGTTGATGATGGAATAGCTATGGGACATTCTGGTATGCATTACTCCCTTCCAAGTAGGGAAATTATAGCCGATGCGATAGAAACAGTTGTAGAAGCCCATAAACTTGATGCCCTTGTATGTATCCCAAACTGTGACAAGATAGTGCCTGGCATGATGATGGCAGCTGCAAGGCTAAATATTCCAACTATTTTTGTTAGTGGTGGTCCTATGGCTGCAGGACATGCGCCTGACGGAAGAGCTATTGACCTTTCAACCGCATTTGAAGCTGTTGGTGCTGTTGCTCAGGGAAAAATGGCAGAGACGGAACTGCAAGTTATTGAGGAGAATGCATGTCCATCCTGTGGTTCATGTTCAGGGATGTTTACAGCGAACTCTATGAACTGCCTTTCTGAGGCGCTTGGTGTTGCTCTGCCTGGAAACGGTTCAATACTTGCTACAGACCCAAGAAGACAGGAACTTGCAAAAAAAGCGGGAAAACAGATTATTGAGCTTTGGAAGGCTGACTTAAAATTCAAAGATATTGTGAATGAAGAAACTATAGAAAACGCATTTACCCTTGATATAGCTATGGGTGGTTCTTCAAATACAGTACTTCACCTTTTAGCCATAGCTTATGAAGCAGGGATAGAGTTTCCCCTTGAAAAAATTGATGAGATATCAAGAAAAACACCAACGTTGTGTAAACTTGCCCCTGCCTCAAACTACCACATGGAAGATTTAGACAGAGCAGGCGGTATATCTGCGATTTTAAAAGAACTTGCAAAAAAAGGTCTGCTTCATCTTGATAGACCAACAGTTTCACTTAAAACTATTGGTGAGGTTATTGAAGATGCAGAAATAAAAGACCCTGATGTTATAAGACCTATAACAGACCCTTATAGTGAAACTGGAGGACTTGCTATACTTTTTGGAAATATAGCACCAGATGGCGCCGTTGTAAAAGCTGCTGCTGTTGACCCTAACATGCTTGTTTTTAAAGGGACTGCTGTATGTTTTGATAGCGAAGAGGAAGCTATATCTGGCATTTTTGGTGGAAAAGTGAAAGAAGGAAATGTTGTTGTTATAAGGTACGAAGGTCCTAAAGGGGGACCTGGTATGAGAGAGATGCTTTCCCCTACATCTGCTATAATGGGAATGGGACTTGGAGATAAAGTTTCTTTAATAACAGATGGTAGATTCTCAGGAGCAACGAGGGGAGCAAGTATCGGTCATGTATCCCCTGAGGCAGCAGCAGGTGGTCCAATAGGTATAATAAAAGATGGGGATGAAATTCTTATTGATATTCCAAATAGAAGGTTAGAGCTTTTAATTTCAGAGGAAGAGTTTGAAAAAAGGATGGAACAGTTTAAACCAAAAAGAAAAGATATTAAAAGCAGATGGCTTAGAAGATACTCAAAACATGTAGCTTCTGCAAACAAAGGTGCTATTCTTGAAGATGATTGTTTTTAATTAAATGAGAATTAAATTTTTATTAAAGCAGACCTAAAGTCTGCTTTATTTTTTTATCTTAGGGGGACTTAAAAGATGTTTAAAAGCGCTGAATCTGTCTGCCAGGGACATCCTGATAAGATTGCTGATATTATATCAGATGCTATTTTAGATGAACTTCTAAGAAAAGACCCTTATACACGTTCATCAATAGAAACTTTGATAACAACAGGCCTTGTACATGTTTCAGGAGAGTTATCAACAGATGCTTATGTTGATATACCTGAAATAGTGAGGGGTACATTAATAGAAATAGGATACACAAAACCTGAGTACGGTTTTGATGGTTATACAGCAGGAGTTATAACAACAATCAGTGAACAAAGTCCAGAATTAGCCCTTGGACTTTCAGGGGATAAGGCAGGAGATACAGGTATTATTGTTGGATATGCAACAAAAGAAACAGAAAATTATATGCCATTAGCCTGCAATGTAGCTAATGGAATAACAAAAAAGATTGATGAACTCAGGAAAGATGATATAGTCCCTTTTTTCAGGCCTGATGGAAAAGCGGTTGTTGTTGTGGAATACAAGGATAACAAACCTGTAAGAATAGACTCTCTGACAGTTTTAGTTCAGCATGAACCTTATGTTTCTGAACAGGAGCTTAAAGAAACTATATTAGAAAAAGTTATAAAAGACGTCGTTCCTGAAGGATTTATAGATAGTAAAACAGACATAATAGTAAATCCCATTGGAAGGTTTATCATTGGTGGACCTATGGCTGATACAGGTTTAACTGGAAGGAAAACAATAGCTGACGCGTATGGAACAGCAGCCCCTTCTGGTGGAAGCGCTTTTTCAGGTAAAGACCCAACAAAGGTTGACCGTTCTGCATCTTATATGGCAAGGTGGATTGCAAAACATATAGTGGCTTCTGGAGTGGCAAACAGCTGTTTTGTTGAGCTTGTTTATGTTATAGGAACAGAATATCCTGTTTCTATCGATATAAAAACAGATACTGATATAAACAGGGAAAACCTTATCAAAAAAGTAAAAGAGTTGTTTGACCTTTCCCCCTCAGGAATCATACAGCAGCTTAATTTAAGGAGGCCTATATTCAAACTTACCTCTTCTTATGGACATTTTGGAAAAACTGACGAAGAGATAACATGGGAATCCATTAATAAAGAATTTTTAGGAGAGATTCAAAATGCCGCGCAATAAATACACTTATAGCTTTGATGTTTTTAGAGCACTTGTTGAAATTGAGATAAGGAGAATTGAAAGATACAAAAAAGAAAGAAATTTTTCAATAGCATTTCTTTATGCTCCTAATCTCGTTGGAAGGGTGAAATATTACAAAGATATAGATAAAGAGTTTGAAATATCCTTCCTTATAAGAACAGGAATACGCTCAACAGATGTTGTATCAGAAGTTGAAGATGACTTTGTATTTCTATTCTTGCCAGAGACAGGTAAACAGGAAGCAAAAAAAGTGATAGAAAGGATAAAAAAATCATTGCCAGACATAGAAATAATAGAGGGAATAGCCACATATCCAGATGATGGAACAACTGAGTATGAACTGTTTAACAAACTTGTTCAGATAATGAATGAAAAGCTGATTCCAGTTATTGAACTTTATGATAAGAATTCTAAAAAATAATAGGGATACCATCGGTATCCCTAATCTCTTAATTTTCCTTCCAAAAACTGCTGATATGCAGATAGGTCAAGGAGTCCATGTCC
>CAYTOE010000019.1:7604-16901 GCA_964439255.1 uncultured Aquificales bacterium | reverse complement strand
CTTCTTGAGCAGTAACCTGTTGATGCTATATATTTGTTAAGTCTAATTTCCATCCCAACCTCTTTTTAGAATATTTAAATCAAGAAAAATATATCTAAAAAAATAAAAAACAAAGGGAAAGTAAGAACTGTAATTGTACCCTTTCTAATTATAGCAGGCATATTATTTTGTCCTTACATCACCAACAATTTTGGGACTTTCCTACTGAACAATTTTTTAGGTACAGGTGGAATAAAAAATATGAAACATGCTAATATTTTTGAAAAAAAGGAGTTGAGATGTTAGGAATAATAGGAGGAAGTGGCCTTTATCAGGTTGATAAAATCCAGATTTTAGATGAATTAGATATTAAAACACCTTATGGAGAACCTTCAGACAGATACATATTAGCCGAGTACAAAGGGAAAAAAGTAGTTTTTCTACCAAGACATGGAAGGGGACATAAATATCCACCACATCTCATTAACTACAGGGCTAATATATGGGGTTTTAGAAAAATAGGTGTTGATAGAATTCTTTCCATATCTGCTGTAGGTGGAATAAATCCTTTACTCCAGCCTGGTGATTTTGTTGTTTCTGATCAGTTTATTGATTTTACAAAGGTCAGACCTGTTACCTTCTATGAAGGTGTATATACAATATATGATGAAACCGACAACAGAAATGACCTTGTTGATGATTATCTAAAAAATGAAAGGGTTGTTCATATAGATGTTACAGAGCCTTTCTGTCCTGAAATGAGGAACATTATTTTTGAAGTAATGGAAGAAAAAGGTTTTAGATACCATAGACAGGGGACTTATGCAGCTACTGAAGGTCCAAGACTTGAAACAGCAGCAGAGATCAGGGCTTTAAAAAATCTTGGTGCAGATGTTGTAGGAATGACTTTGGTTCCAGAAATAGTCCTTGCAAGGGAACTTTCTATGCATTTTTCATCTATAAATGTTGTAACAAACCTTGCTGCAGGTATATCAAAGTACAGATTGACTTCAGATGAAGTTATTCAGATGATGAACCAAAAAAATGAAGATATCAAAGATGTTGTTCTCTCTTTTATAGAAAAACTTCCTGAGAATCTAAAATGTTCCTGCGGAGATGTACTTGAAGGGGCAGCTATTTAGAAACAGGAAGTTCAACCTTAAAAACTGCACCGTTTTTGGAGGGAACAGCTTTTATGTTTCCTCCATGCTTTTCTATAATCTCTTTTGTAATGGCAAGACCAAGCCCACTTCCTTTTGCTTTCTTTGAGTAGTAAGGAATGAAAACCTTATCTATCTCCTCTAAAGGAACACCTTTTCCATTATCTTTAAAAATTAACACAGCTTTTCCATCTTTCAGCTCTCCTGTTATTTCAACAATTCCCTTTCCCTCAGTCGCTTCATAACTATTTTGAAGTAGGTTTAAAAAAGCCTGTCTGAGTAGTTTCCTATCTCCTTTTAACTCTACATCAGGGATATCAATAAAGATATTAAATGTATCTGTCTGGTAACTGTGTTTTATCTCTTCCAGTATATCTTTCAGGTTTATCTTTTCAATTGATATGTTGTTTCCTGTTGATGCAAACTGTCCAAATTCCTTTACTAATTTTGATAGGTGATCAACTTCTGTGAATATAACATTAACCGCTTTATCCAATATCTCTGGAAACTTTGGATTGTTGTTCTGGTACTGCCTTTTTATTCTCTCTGCAGAAAGTTTTATAGGGGTTAAAGGGTTTTTTATCTCATGGGCTATTCTTCTTGCTATCTCTTTCCATGCGAGTATCTTTTCTGCTGCAACGATATCTGTAATATCATCAAATATGAGAACGTATCCTTTTGGGGATATTTTTGTTATTTTTGCTATTATTATTTTCCCGTCTAAATTTATTGTCTGTTCTTTTTCTATATTTTCTGTATCAAGATTTATGCTTTTCATAAATTCCTCTATATCTTTTCCCTGTAACTCCTCTTTTACTCCTAAAATGTCTGAAGCTGCTTTGTTTATCTTTTCAATCTTTCCAAATCTGTTTGAGTAAATAACACCTGTTCTTGCATTTTCAAGAATAGCCTCAAGGTACTCTTTATTTGCTTTTAGGTCTTTATTCGACCTTTCGAGCTGGAGATACAGATTTTTAAGTTCATCAACCATATAGTTAAACTCTTGAATGAGAATGCCTATTTCATCTGGAGCTTTTATACTTATCTTTGTGTTCAGGTCTCCACTTGCGAGTTTTTTTGCTGCTTTGACGAGCTCTTCAAGGGGGAAAGTGAGATTTTTTACAACATACTGGCTGAACCATAGAGCTGCAAAAATAACAAACATCGTTATTATTACCATTGTAAGAATATAACTGACTCTTATTGGATTTTTATAGTACCTGAATTGGGAATAAACTTTTGATATATGCTTAACCTCGGCTCTGTTTTTTGATAGGGCATCTGGAAGTTGGTAATCCAAAACGTAGACTTTATTTCCATATTCTGTAATATATCTAAAAAAAACATTTCCATTTTTTTCAATAATCTGTTTTGCTTTACTTATGTCTTTAACAGGTATTACAGGATTTCCATAAATGATTAAAGGTTTCTTTGTTTTGTTATCAAAAATTGTTAAAGACTTTATTCTAAATTTTTTAAATGCTTCATAAGGGGAAAGTTTTTTTTCTCCTATAGCGTATATAACACCATCTAAAAAGCGACTGTACTCTTTTATATTTTCATCTGTTATTTTTTCAACATTCTGAAGTGCCTTTTCAACTTTACCACTGAACCATAGATTGGTTGCGTCTGATATAAGGCTTATAGATGAAACAGAGAGTATCATAGCAGGTATAACAACCATAGAAATAAGAATAAAAGATAACTTCTTTCTTAGACGCCCCGGAGTTTTTTCCTTCTCAAAAAATAGCTTTATAAGATGTCTGAGTGATATAGCAAGTATTGTTAAGAAAAAAACAACATCTATATTAATAATAATCAAAAAAACATATGGGTTAAAAACATCTTTTACTTTTGAAATTTCTTTAAAGATATAGAGGTTTCCTGTTACAAAAACAAAGAGAACAACGGCTAATATTAGCCGATTTCTCTTTTTATCTAAAATACTTCCCATTTTACTTCCTTCGCTTATACTCTTCTGGCAGTTCTCTTTTGCCTACTCCTAAATACTCCACCTCTTTTTCTTCGTCAAGCCTTTTTGAGAATGGTTTTTCATTTTTCAGTTCTTCATAAACATGGGCTACTATTCCTGGAATTCTGCCTATGATAAAGAACCCTTTACCAAGTCTCCAATCAAACCCCATTTCTGAAACTATAGCTGCTATTGCTCCATCAACGTTCATAACAAGCTTTTTACCTTTTATATTTTCAATAGCTTTTTCAACTTCTTCAGCAAATTTGCAGTATCTTCCATAAAAACCTATTTCTTTTGCAATATCAAAAAGGGTTTTGCTTCTTGGGTCATACTCTTTGTAAAATCTGTGTCCATAACCTGGAATTCTGATTTTTTTCTCAAAAAAATCTTTTACCACTTCTTCAGGATTTTTATCTATATTCTCCTGTATAAACCTCATAGCCCCTTCCAATGCTCCACCATGGGCTTCACCAAATGCAAGAATCCCTGCTCCAACACCTACATGAAGAGAATTTCCGCCACTTGCAACAGCTCTTGCAGCTATTATTGATGGAGGTGCTATTGAATGCTCAACAACAGAAACAAAAATAGCATCAAGCATCTTTGCTTCTTTTTCTGTTGGAAGTTCCCCTTTTAAAACAAGATATATGGCTTCTGAAAAGGATAAATTCCCTATCAATTCTCTTATGCTGTAACCTCTTACATAGGCCTCATAACCATCATGAAAACTTATTGCTGTTTTCCATTTTTTCTGGGACATTTGCTCCTCCTAAACAGATATTTGCAAAATTCAATCTTCTCACAATCAAAAATGATTCTTTTGTTTCAAATGCTATAAAGTCTGCCTTCCCTCCATAAAGCCATCCTTTATCATTTTTTCTAACACCATGCAGTTCTATCCAGTGCCATCTGTCTTGAACTTCTTCATCTTTTCTTCCGATTTTTTTCATAGATTTAACATCAATTTTATATTCCTTACCTTTCTTTTTAATCTTAAAGTCCCAATGTTCATTTATATCTTCTTGTTCTGTAGAAGGTATAGGGTTGAATCCATGTTTCTTCAGAATTTCTTTAAAAGCATTTTCAGCTTTTTTCCCTCTTTTTAAATTCTCACCTGTTGGGTCATATTTATTCTTTTTAACTCTTTTTTCCATAAAAAAACTCCCAAACATTTAAATCTTTATCTTATCTTTGAGCTCATCCGGTACATGATTTTTAATCATCTCTAAAAATTCTTCTTCTGTTATTGTTTTAACTCCTAAAGACTGGGCTTTTCTTAACTTTGAACCTGGGTTTTCACCAACAACAAGATATGATGTTTTTCTACTTACAGAAGAGGTTGCTTTTCCTCCTAAGTGTTCCACTATTTCCTGGGCTATCTCCCTGGAACAGCAACTTAAAGTACCTGTGAAAACAAAACTTTTTCCGTGGAATATATCAACAACTTTTTCTTTTTCTTCTTTGCATGTTTGAACTCCTAAATCCTTCAGTTCATATATCATTTTTATATTTTCTTCGTTGTGGAAAAAGTCATAAATACTCCTTGCAACTACATAACCTATATCAGGCAAAGTTTCCAATTTTTCAACAGACCAGTCTTTCAGGTCTTCAACACATTTTATATGCTCAGATATAGTTTTTGCTGTTACTTTACCTACATATCTTATAGATAAACCTGTAATGAATCTGTTTATAGGTCTTTTTTTTGATTCTTCAATCGCTTTTCTCAGATTTTCTACAGATTTTTCTCCCCAGCCTTCGAGGTTTTTTATCTTTTCATAAGGAAGTCTGTATATATCTGGTAGTCTTTTTATGAAACCTAATTTATAAAATTTTTTAACTGTGGCTTCTCCAAGACCTCTTATATCCATGGCATCTTTTGACGCATAATAGCTTATTCTTTCAACAACCTGTGCAGGACAGTTTACATTTACACATCTCCACACAGCCTCTTCTGGGAGTTTCACAAGAGGTGAACCACAGGATGGACAGTTTTTGGGAAACTGTATAGGTTCCTCTTTTCCTGTTCTTGCCTCTTTTATCACTTTTACCACATAAGGAATAACATCTCCTGCTCTTTCCACAAGGACAAGGTCTCCAACTCTTATATCCTTTTCTCTTATAAAATCCTCATTAATAAGAGAAACAGAGGATACTGTAACACCTCCTATCTCAACTGGTTCAAGTTTTGCAACAGGTGTAACAGCTCCTGTTCTTCCAACCTGAAAAACAACTTTTATAATCCTTGTTGTTGCCTGTCTTGCGCTGAACTTAAATGCTATAGCCCATCTTGGATGGTGTGATGTCATTCCCAATTTTGTGTAAAGTGAAATATCATTTACTTTTATAACCATTCCATCTATTTCGTATGGGTAATCATCTCTTTTTTTCTCCCACTCCTCACAATAACTGATAACCTCATCTATATTTTTGCAAACTTTAAGCTCTTTATCTGGAACAGGTGTTCTGAATCCAAGGTTATAAAGCATTTTTATAGCTTCACTATGTTTTTTTATCTTTTTCCCAAGCAGATTTTCACCATTTTCACCAACAGCATAAGTTATTTGATAAACAAATGCTTCAAGCTTTCTTTTGGCAACCTCTTTTGGATTTTGAAGTCTTAAAGAGCCTGCAGCTGCATTTCTTGGATTTGCAAAAGGTGTGAGCCCTTCTTCGAGTCTGTTGTGGTTTAGCTCTTTGAAAACCTCTTTATTCATAAGAACTTCGCCACGGATTTCAACCTTTTTTATACCATAAGAAGAGAAATCTGCTGATAAAGGAATAGTTTTTATAGTTCTCAGGTTTGGTGTTATATCTTCACCAACAGCACCATCTCCCCTTGTTGCCCCCCTTACAAAGTTATTATTTTCATAGACAAGAGCTATTCCTGCTCCATCAAATTTCGGTTCAACAGAGTATTCAACTTCCTTTAACCCTGTGAGTTCTTTTACTCTTCTATCAAAATCTCTAAGGTCTTCTGCATTATAAGAGTTGTCAAGGGATAGCATAGGAGCAAGATGTCTAACCTCTGGAAACTCCTTTGTTAGTTCTGATGCAACCCTCTGTGTTGGAGAGGTTGGAGTTATCAGTTCAGGCCATTTTTTTTCAATATCTTTTAAGAAATGAAAAAGTTTGTCATATTCATAATCTGATATTACAGGATTTGCAAGTATGTAGTACCTCCAGTCGTGGTAGTTTATTACTTCTCTAAGTTCTTCGGCTATCTTTTCCGCTTGTTTTTTATCCTTTATATCTTTTATTGACAGCTTTAGAAGCTGTTTTGTTCTTTCTATAAGCTCTCTTTCTTTTTCAGGGGTATACATAAAATCCTCCATCAAGATTTTTATTAAAACTATTTTAAACCTTATATTTATTTTTGAAACTAAAAAGACAAACACATTAATTTAAATATAAAATTAATAATCTGATTAAAGGGGGAAGAAATGCTTAGATTTTTAATATTTTTCCTTCTTATATACTCTGTTTCATTTTGCCAGACAGAAAATAATTTTCCTGTAAATGGCATATACACAGAAAAAAGATGGATTGGAAAGGAGATAAATAAATATATATCTATGATGGGTTTCTATCTTCCTGTTTTCCCAGTTGATAAAATCCCTGAGAAAGGAGGCCTTATATTATCTGTATGTGAAAAAAGCTGCTTTGGATACTCTTTAGAGCCTCTAAGCAGAGAAGGTTTTATTATAAGAAATAAAAATGGAAATATATACATTTTATCTAAAAGTGAAGAGGGCCTTCTGTATGGAGCTTATGAATTTTTGGAGATGTTAGGTTTCAGGTTTTTAACAAAAAGGGATACATTTATTCCCAAAAAAATTAAAAAGGTTGATTTTACAAAAACGGAAAATCCAAGATTCTTATACAGGGAAGTTTTTATAGCTGAATCTGACTGTCCTGAATTTTCACAGAGGTTAAGGCTAAATGGTAGACTTGGACATAGGGAAAAGAAACCTTTGAAAGTTGGAAATGTTTATATTCTTATTATTTCCCTTGATGACCTTGTACCTGAAGAAAAGTATCAGGAATCCAATCCTGAGTATTTCTGTGGGGGACAGCTTGATTTTACAAATCCTGAGGTGATTGAAATAGCTAAGCTGAATATTGACAGAATACTTTCAAAAAATAGAGATTTAGAAAATTTACATCTACTTATATCAACAAATGATACAGCTTTTTACTGTAATGAAGGAAGAAGTAGAGAGAGAATTGAAGAATCCGGTTCTCCATCCGCACCTTATCTGGATTTTGTAGTTCAGATAGCAGATAGTATGAAAGATAAATATCCAGATGTTAAATTTTTAGCTCTTGCATATCTATGGAGTAGAAAACCTCCAGAAGTTTATAGAAAACTTCCAGATAATGTTGGAGTTTTTTATTCTCTAATCGATGCAGACCTCTCAATACCTTTAACTGTAAGAAGCAATACAAGGTTCTTAAATGAGATAAACAGATGGGGAGAGATATCAGACTACATTTTTATATGGCATTACATAACAAACTTTTCAAACTATCTCATCCCGTTCCCAAATATATATCAGATAGCAGATGATATAAAAACCCTATCCAAAATACCACAGGTGAAAGGTATATTTCTCCAGGGTGCGTATAACACCTATGGAAGTGATTTATCAGACCTTAAACTTTACGTTTTTTCAAAACTACTGTGGAATCCTGATTTAAATATTGATGAGCTGATAAAAGATTTTACTTCCCATTACTATGGGAATACTGGAAAATTTGTGGAAGCTTACATAAATGCTACTTACTCCTATATGAAAGAACAATCTATTTCTCTTAAAGTTAAAACAAATCCTGATTATTTTGATAAAGATTTCCTGAAAAAGATGTATTCTCTTCTCTCTTTTGGAGAGGAAAACACAGAAAATGAAAAAATAAGAGAAAGGATAGAAAAAATAAAGGTAGGAATAGATACAGCTATTTTACTTAATAGCCATCTTTTCAATGATGAAAAATTCCTCAATAAAGTTAAAAAAGAGCTTGTTTCTGCTGTGGAAAAGTACAGAATAGAGAGATATTCAGAAAACGGTGATATTGAAGACCTTTTAAATATTGATCTGTCTGTTAAAGATAATCCACCTCCAGAAACAAAAGGACTGATAAAGGGAAAAGACTGGCTTGATTTTCAGGAATTTTCTCTAAAGCTGTGCTGTGCTGATATAGTTGAAGATAGATATGCTTCTAATAAAAAAGCTGTTGCTATGGAAGGGGAAAAAACAGACTGGGGAATTCAGTTTAGCCTTGAAAATCTTCCTCCAGGTAAATGGAAGATTTATTTTGTTATAAGAGTGCAGTTTAAGGATGATATAGATTTAGAAGACAAAATAGGTTTTAGATACGGGGTATATCCGATTACAGAAGATTACGAAGCTCCTTTAAAAGATTTTTCAGATGGTGATTATCACACCGTTTATGTTGGAACTTTTGAAAGAAGTGAAGATACAGACCTCTGGATTGCACCCCCTGGAGAAGATTATGTTGAGTACATACTTGTGGATAGAGTTTTTGTGATAAAATCCCAATAACCTTCACTCCGTACCCTGTACCTGTCTTATTCTTCTCGCAAGCTCCCTTATAGCTTCCATCTCTGTCATGCCATTTTCCATCAATTCTCTTACTGTCTGGGCTTTTGCGAGGGTATTCACCACATCCATAACATCTCCATCTATTTCACAGCTGTTTTTACCATTTTCTACTGTTTCAAGTATACAGCTTTCCAACTCTTCTTTTGTGAACCTTTTGGCAAGTTCCTTTATTTCTTTTATATTCATTTTTCAGCCCCCTGTAGTTTCCTTATTCTTCTTGCAAGTTCTCTTATCGCTTCTATTTCTGTCATACCCTGTTCCATTAGTTCCCTTACTGTTTCTGCCTTTGCAAGCGTGTTTAGTATTTCCAATGTATCACCAGATACATCACATCCCTCAAGAGTTGGTTTACCTATCTTTAATGTCTCCTGAATACAGCTTTCTATCTGCTCAGGAGTGAACTTTTTGGCAAGCTCTTTTATTTCTTTTATATTCATTTCCATCACCTTTACATTTAATTTTCTTTCAAAAAGAGAATTTTTTTATATGAAAAATCATATTCCTCTGTTTACTTTTTCCCTTAATACCCTTTTCAGTACTTTTCCTGTGGCATTTCTTG